>NZ_JBIAUG010000002.1:0-66740 GCF_042892575.1 Streptomyces sp. NPDC001744 | reverse complement strand
CCGGAGACCGAACCCGGACCGACCCCGGAACCCGGACCAGCCCCGGACCACCGCCCGAACCCGGACCCCGAACCCGGACCGGAGACCGAACCCGGACCGACCCCGGAACCCGGACCAGCCCCGAGACCTGTCCGCCGGCGGACGCGAAACGGTCCGGCTCGCCCGGGGACGGTACACGCTCGGGTACAGGCGAGCCGGCAATCCCGAACCGGGCCCAAGCGCCTGTCGCACGAGCAGGTGGTCGAGCTGGTCCTCCCCCACGTGCCCGATGTCCTGAGGGAGGACGGCAACGCCCAGATCACCCGAGCCCAGCTCCGGAAGATCATGCGCAGCCACGAGATCCCGCTCAGCAACGAACATCTGACCCCGGTCCTGGCCCTCGTACGGGCCGCCTCCCCGGCCTCTACTTCCTCCAAAGGAGCTGCTCGATGAAGACCTGCGACCGCTTCAACCGGATAAAGGCCGGTTTCGAGAATGACCTCGCCATCCTGAACAGCCACGCTGCCCAGCACGAGGGGAGCAACCCGGCGAAGGCGAGCAGCCGGATCGCCAAGGGCGTGAAGCTGAACATGGGGCGGGCGCTCTCCCGCCACTACTCCCGGTGCAGGCTCTGCTGCTGAACCCAGACTTCCCGATGGTGGCCCGGCCTCTCCGGGCCACCGCCTCGTTCGCCCCAGCTACCCGGCTCCGAAGGAACCCCATGTCTGCCACCTTTCCCTGTTCCGATTCCGGTGCCGGCCGTCCGCTCCCGACAACCGTTCCCTCACTTCTCCCTTACGGTGCGGCTGACGACAACTCGGTCTCCGACGGAGCAAGTTGGGGCGGAAGCAAAGCTTCCGCCGTACCCGCCCCCGAAGGGGCGGGAGAGGACCTGCACCAGGGGGCGCAGGTCCTGGAGGCTTCGACCGGGGGCGGATCGGAGCCGGGGAACGAGGAGAAGCCGAAGCCTCGCCGTCGCGAGCGCCGTGTCCGCCAGCGTCCGCGTCAGCCGCCCGCGAAGAAACGCCGCCACCAGCCCTCGACGCGTTTCAACGACGACGAGTACGCGCTCGTCGTCGCCGCCGCCGCCCAGTGCAACCTGACCGTCGCCGGCTTCCTCGCCCGATCCGCCCTCGCCGCAGCCCGTGACCTCGACCGCACCAGCGCCGAGATCGCCACCGAGCGCGACATGCTCACCGCGCTGTTCGACAGCCGGCGCAAGCTCGGCTGGGCCGGCAGCAACCTCAACCAGGTGACGAAAGCCCTCAACGCCGGTGCCGATGCCGCCGTCCCTCAGCTGGAGGCAAGCCTCGCTGCCGTGCGGCGGGCCGCCGACGCAGTGCACGCCGCTGCGACCGCCGTCCTCGACCGGCAGCAGGCGGCATGATCCCCAGTATCAACCCGCCCGGCGACCGGACCATCGGCCTGCTCGCCTACCTCTACGGCCCCGGCAAGCGCGAGGAGCACGTCGACCCGCACCTCGTCGCCTCGTTCGACGGCATGGCCCCCGACCCCGGCCGCGACCCGAGCGCCACGCTGAAGGCCCTCCAGCAGCTCCTGGACCAGCCCGTCCAGGCGCTGCCGGAACACGCCCGCCCCGCCAAGCACGTCTGGCACACCTCCGTGCGCACCGCGCCCGGCGACCGGATGCTGTCCGACGAGGAGTGGGCCGAGGTTGCCCGCCGGATCGTCGCCGCCACCGGGATCGACCCGGGCGAGGGGCAGCCCGGCTGCCGCTGGGCCGCCGTACGGCACGCGGACGACCACATCCACATCGTCGCCACCCTCGTGTGCGAGGACGGCACCCGGCCCGACGACTTCCGCTCCGGCAAACGCGCTCAGGCCGAGGCCCGGCTCATCGAGAAGGAGCTCGGCCTGCACCAGGTCTCGCCCGGCGACGGCACCGCCGCCCAGCGCCCCACCAGCGCCGAGCGGCACAAGGCGGACCGCCAGGGTCGCGAGCGCACCGCCCGCGAGGAACTCCGCGAAACCGTACGGCGGGCCGCGGCCGGCGCCCAGGGTGAGGCAGAGTTCTTCAGCCGTCTGGCCGACGCCGGCCTCCTGGTGAAGAAGCGCGCCGCTCCCTCCGGGGACCTGCTCGGCTACAAGGTCGCCCTGCCCGACGACCGGAACAAGGACGGCGAGCCGGTGTTCTACCCCGGCGCGCGTCTGGCCCCCGACCTCTCCCTGCCCCGCATCCGCGAACGCTGGGCCGGCGGCGGCCTCCAGGACAGAGCCGGGCTCGAGGCTCCGGGGGCGGCCGGGGCGCCGGCCGCCGCGCGGCGGCGCACGGCGGCTGCCGCCTGGCAGGCCGTCCTGGTCGTCGAGCACGGCGAGGACGGCCTCGCCGCCGCGTACATCGCCGCCGCCGGCGAAGTCCTCGACGCGCTCGCCAAAACCTCCGCCGCCCACACCCGGCAAGAACTGCGAGAAGCCGCCTGGGCGTTCGAGCGAGCCTCCCGGTCCCACGTCCGCGCCGTCCGCGGCCACGACCGGGCCCTGCGGCAGGCTGCCCGGGACCTCGTCCATGGCGGGTCGGCTCTCGGCCGCGGCGAGGAGGGCGCAACCACGGCCATGGCGATCGACATGCTGTTCTTCCTCATCACCGCTGCCGCGCACTGGCACGCCAGGAAGGGCCACGCCCAGCAGGCCGAAGCCGCCCATCGAGCAGCTGAGCACCTGCGAACCGCCTACCGGGCTGCCGCAGAGTACCCGCTCGCCGTCCTCCACCAGCGTGGCCGTCGCCTCGCCCGCCCTGTGCTGCGGCGCCAGGCCGAGGCGGTGCACGCGTCGATCCCCGAGCTGGCCGAGCAGGTCCTGGCCGAGCCCGGCTGGCCGGCCCTCGCCGCCACGCTCGCCGAGGCCGAGGCCGCCGGCCACGACCCCGTCCCCCTGCTCTCCGAAGCAGCCGGACACCGCGAACTGGGCACCGCCGAGTCGATCAGCGACGTCCTGGTGTGGCGACTGCGCCGCGCCGCAGACCTTCCGGCTGACGCAGCGAGCGCTCCCGCAGTTCAGCGCATGCCTGGTACAGCCTCGGCCCCGCCTCGCGACCGGGACCGCCGGCGGCACCGGTAGCCGGCCCCGCCGTTCACGGATTCGAGAGTTGCCCGACGTCCCGCCCGTGGGGCACTCTCGTCGTCCGCTGCCGGGGCGAGGCAGCCGAATGCGAGGGGAGGCCGTATGTTCGGGCGCAGGAAGGCGCGGAAGAGCGAGGGCGAGCTGGGGCCGGCGGGCGTGCCGTGGCTGAACTACCCAGCTCCGGCATGGCCGCATGAGGCCGCGCCCGTCGAGGAGACCTCGGCCGCGCCGGCGGGCGAGGACTTCCTCCCGGCGGACCTTCGGCTCGATCTGAGCACGAAGCGCTTCCTGGTATGGCGCCGGCCGCTGGTCCTGGAGGGCGAAGTCCGCTCCTGCCCGCAGTGCGCGGCGTACCGCGACTGGGCCATCCTCGCGGTGGAGGGCCAGATCTGGCTCCGGTGCCCTGCCAAGCATGTGACGCCGGAGCCTCGCCTGAGTCTCGAATGGTTCAACCGGAACGCCGGTCCCACCAGCTCGACGTACGGCTCCCTGGACGAGGGCCTGGACGACTTCGGGCTCTGAACCGGTGACGTGGTCCCGCGCCCTGCTCAGCCGCCCCGGGTGAGGCTGGCTTCCCGGGCCGCGAGCTCGCCGCCGGCCTCCACGCCGCTGAGAATATGCGCCGAGCCGGTCCGGAGGAAACCAGGTGCCGGGCGGCCCGACCTCCCGGAAGAATCCAAGGATGCTCGCCAAAGGGCCCGGTGCCAGGTCGAACGACCTGGCACCGGGCCCTGTTTGTGCTGCTGTGTGTGCTGAGGGACGGCTGTTGGGCCCGAAGAGGTACGAGGCCCTGCTGGCGGCTGGCCCCGGGGGTCAGACGGTAGGGCGCAGGGAGAGTTGTCCCTCGCTGTCGCCGGGCAGGGTGTGCCGGAGTACGGGGTCGGGAGAGGCGAGGGAGGCGGCGAAGGCGGCGACGAGGTCGTGCGGAGTGCTCGCGGAGAACCCCGTGGTCCAGAGGTAGCCCCGCCCGATCCGAGGCTCGCACCAGGCCAGCCAGCCGGTTTGTTCGGCGGTGGGGTCGAGGCAGAGCGGGTTTCCGTCCTGGAGGTACTCCGGGAGGAGGCTCAGCGCCATGCCCGCGGCCAGCTGCGGATCGGAGAAGGCAGCCGGATTGTCGATGTCGCGGACCCAGCCGCGCTCCGCGAGCGACTCGAAGACCACGTGCGGGCCCGCATACCCGTGCGCCGGATCCGGACGGGCCTCCAGGGCGAGCAGGAAGTCGGCAACGGCTTCGGGCGGGACACCGGTGGTGAAGTAGGCGGTCCACTCAGCCAGTCCGTCCGCGGTCGAACGGGCGGAGACGGTCCACGCGACCGGCAGGTCCCCGAGGATGATCGGCTCGTCGGCAAGCACCCACTGGGCCCAGCGAAGTCCGTCGGGAGCGACGTACAGCACAGTGCTGCGAACCACCTGCTGAACCGCGTCCGGATCATCCGGATCAACAGGTTCACGACGGCCGCGAGCGAGTGTCAGGGAAGTCCAGCCGGCGGCGGAGAGGTGGGAGGCGACGTGGTCGGCGAGTGCTCCGTCGTCACCGGCAAGGTGGCGTGGGGTGACCCACCAGGCGGGAAGGGCCGGAACATCGGACGGATCGGAAGGCGTGGACGGGCGCAGAAGTGCTCCTTGTCGTACGGGCGGTCAGGGGGAAACGGCGCGCAGTCTGCGGCGCGAACTCGTCGGCGGGTCGACCGGCGGCATCCAGGTCAGCGCCTCGGCGACCGGCCGGGGCAGGTAGCCGTACTGCACTGCCTCGGGGTCTTCGGCGAGGTACGCCACCGGCTGTCCGTCCGGGTCCTCAGCGACGAGGACGTCAGCGAGACGATGGGCCATCGGGCAGAAGGGGTTGATGGCGAGACGGACGGGGGTGTCAGGGTCCAGGACGGCGAGGCGATCGATCAGGTGGCGGACGGTCATGTCTGATGCAGGTGCGGGCATGTGCACTCCTTGCGGGGACGGGGAAGGCGGAGGCTCGGGGACAACGGGAACGCCTGACGGTGCCTCCGTCAGAGACGCTTGGCCGTAGCCAGAACCTCGGAGACGGTCCTCGCGACGAGGTGGGCCGGCGTGTGGGGATCAAAGGTGATCCTGTAGCCGGGAGTCCGAGCGGTGCCGGTGACCGCGAGTACCCAGCCTTCATGCTCGGCGCCGGGTCGGCCAGCGGGGAAGTGGCCGAGGTAGAAACGGCCGTCGGCGGAGGCGACATGGGTGTCGGCCCGGTCGTCGACGATGAAGTGGAAGTCGCCGTTCGCGGCGGGGAAGGTGTCGATGACCTCGGTCGCCTGTCCCGGCCCCAGGAGCCAGTCGTGCAGCCTCAGGCGCTCGGTCGTGGTCCGGAATCCTGCGGAACTCAGCTCCACTGTCACGGCATCACCTCTCTGACCTGCTATTTTCCGGGTTCCCCGGAAAGGGTCGTCTAGGTTGACATGCCCCTGAAGCGTGTACCAGTCCTTTCGCGATCTTTCCTGTCTGCCAGAGGCGAACTGGCATGGCGAGCCCTCTGCGGAGGAAGCGGCTACGGTTCTCAGGTCCGGCAGCGAAGCTGTCCCCCGACGAGACCGCAGCTTCACCCACCCCCAGGTCGGGGCGAGATGTCGTGGGCTTGGGTGCGGCGCCAGACAAAGCCGAGGTCCGCGAGTCGCCCTCTCATTGCCCCGCGTTGCTCCTCCAACTCCAACGAGGTCGGCGAGAGGAGGTAAACGTTTCCCTGGTACTGCCGGAACCCGACAAGCTCCCATCCCCTGGCGATCTTGGCGGTCACCCGGTCCCACTCCGTCCGGTCTCTCAGGCGGTCGCTGCTGAGGTCGGTGACGCCCGGCGAGCATGCGATGGCGCGGCAGCCGGCCATGAGCCGGTGGATCGCCTCGGTGACGAGGATGACGCCGAGGCCGTGCCCACGCCACGGCTCGTCCAAGGTCACCTTGTCCATGACGAGCAGGGAGGACCCCACGTACGGAAGCGAGCTGCTGGCGTCCTCGGTGAAGGACCCCGTGATCGGATCCAGTAGGGCCTGAGCGATCTCGTCGAGTTCTTCGGATTCCTCCTCCATGACCCGGACGGCGTTCATGCCCCGGTCGAGATGCACCCGATAGAAGGTGATCGATCCCACCATCCTGTCTCCATGGAGGACGGACACGTCCCACCGCTCCAGGGTGTCGGCCTGAGGGGTGTCGGCAAGGTCATCGGTGTAGGAGATACGCAGGCGCAGCTCGGACGGGTCGCCGGGCAGGGTGGACAGTTCGGTCACTCCTGAAGCCTAGCCACGCGCAGCAGCCGGAGACGGCGGTGGGCAGCCGTCGGGCGACTGCCGGGGGCCCGCGGGCCGGGTCCGGGAGCGTCGAGGCCCGTGCCAGGGTTGTCTCCATGACGCCGATGATCCCTGCGCACGTCCCCGACGAGCCGCCGCTCACCTACGCCGACAGCTTCGACATACCGGTCCTGTTCCGTAACGGTCCCGCAGACAAGCCCTGGAAGCAGTGGCGGACGGCCAAGCACAAGGCGTGGAGCGCGACGGACGGGTTCCCGAAGGAGGGCGGCTGGTACGCCCCGACCACCACGTGGCGGGAGATCATCAAGGCGGCCACCGAGGTCGGCCGCGACATCACCCCGCACCTGCAGAACCAGCCGCGGTACGCACACGGGGAGCTCGTCGCCCGCGTCGCCCCGCTGTACGCCTACCTCGGTGCGCACCCCTTCAAGCACCAGCCCCCCGTGCCGGGCGCTAGAGGCCGGCGCCTGACGCTGAACCCGGTCTACGCGTACGGCACCGAGCGCACCGCAAAGAGCGCTGCCGCCTACCGGCTGGGCATGACGATGACCGAGTGGGCCTGCCGCTCGCTGCTGGGTCTGGGGCAGACCGAGCACCTCGAACTCGGCGGCCCCATCCCCGCCCTGAGCGCCACCTTCAAGGACCCCAAGAAGAAGCTGCCGGACCTGTGGGGACGGCACGAGGCGGAGAAGGTGTACTGGCTGATCGAGGCCAAGGGCGGCATCTGCGACGTCGGCACCCTGCGCGGCGGGTGGGCGCAGCTGGAGTCTGGGAGCGAGGTCCTCGGCTCGTACGCGCACCGCAGCGTCCTGGTCGGAGCCGCCGTGCGGCCCGGGGACGACCTCTTCCTGACCATCGACCACGCCCTGCACCCCGGCCAGCCGCCCCTCCCCCCGGCCGGATCCGACCCCGACGGCAAGGAAGCCACGGGCGAGGGCAACCTCGAAGACCACCTCGGCGACAACGACGACGCGCTCATCGGCGCGGCCCGCGCGCAGATGCTCGTCTACCAGGCACTGCGCTCCGCTCCCCCCTCACAGCTGCGCACCGTCCCGGTGCCGGCCGACCGCGCTTCGCGCCACCGACGCCACGGACTGACCACACCGCTGGAGGACAACGACCACACCCGCGCCATGCGGGCCGACCTCCGCGGAGCGGCACTTCATCTCAAGTCGGACCTCACGCGTTCCGAGATCCGCTCCTGGGGGATCGACGACTTCCTCACCTGCCGCATCCCCGGCACCGAAGTCCACCTCGGCATGTCCCGGAAGCTGTTCGCCGTCTGCGCGCGCCTCCACGAGGAAGATCTCGCCATCGCCCGGCACACCCCTGGGCTGCGCGCCGAGGACCTGCTGGCCGTCAACGAGCGGGGCAGCGAAGAGGCTCAGGAAGAGCAGCGGCTCGCCCAGCGGCGGATTTTCCACGAGCAGCAGGAGGAAGCCCGCCCCCGGCTGCGCTTCCTGCTCCGGGAAGCCTACGAGCGCGGCGAGACGAGCGACTGGAGCGACCTGCTGCGCCGTCCCGAGGAGCCGGACCTCGACCTGGCGAGTGACGAAGGGCTCCTCGAAGCGGCGACCCCGGAAACGTACCTGGCCGTCAGCCGCTACGACCTGCCCCCGATCCACGCCTAGCTAGCAGTCAGGTCTGGGCCCTGGGTCCAGCTCGCCGTCCACAAGGGCCTGGATGATCCTCTCGGTGCGGGCACGCGTCTCGGGTCCGTGGCCGGCGAGGTTGTGGTCGAGTTCGTGCTGCTGCATGTCAAGCACCGGCTTCATCTCGCCGATGAGGGCGGGCCATGGCGCAAGCGAGTCGGTCAGTTCCTCAACGTTGCCGGACCAGTCGGCCTGGCGTGCTCCCAGGGCGAAGGCGAGTAGGAGGACGGCGAAGAGGGGTTCGCTGTCGAAACCGGCGAGGACCCCGAGCCCTGCGGGGTTCTCCTTACCGGTGTGGGCGGCGACAGCCCGGGCGACAACGGGGAGCTGGAGGAAGAGCGCCGTGGCCGCCGAGCGGGCTTCCTCCCATTCGGCGTCGGCGGCTTCGGCGAGCGCTTCGGTCATCCGCGGCAGGGACACGAAGTCGGCAGCGCCGACGAGGAGGCTCGCCGGACCGGTCAGCCACGGCTCGGCGCCTTCCACCCGCTGCCGTCTGCCCGGCGAGACGCCAAGGACCTTCTCGATCGTCCCCGCCTCGTCTTCCGTCACCTCGGGCCGCGTGCCCAGGGCGAAGATCTGGAACATGTGCGCGACAGCCGTTGCCCGGTCGCCGGCCGGGACACGGATCGGGCGGGGCAGCGCGTTCTTGCCTCGCATCGCGGCCATGGTCGCGGCGAGGGTGCCCACCACCGTGTCCTGGTCGTCGACCGGGTCGAGGCCCTGGCGGGATGCCTCTGCGTGAAGGAGCTGCTCCAGCTCATGCGACAGGTCGTCTACCACGATGGTCGCGGAGGTACGGACGGCGTCGAGGTCGAAAGAGAAGCCCTCGACCCACAGCACGACGCGCAGCAGGTTCACGTCCCGCGTGCGCTCGCGCCAGCGCAGGAGCTGGACCAGCTGACGGTCACTGTCCGGCGGGTAGATCCAGACCGGGCGGCGTCCGTCGTTGCCGGCTCGGGTGGGGTGGGGCATCAGGCCGTTGCTGCGGAAGCTCTCCAGCTTCCTCGCGGTCATGGTGCTGAAGCCGGCGGACGCGGCGGCGCGCAGAAGGTCGGCGCGCTGTAGGAGACGGGGTTCGACTGCCATGCCGGGCAGCGTAGGGGCGCCTGAGCACGCTGCGCGAGCCGAGTACTCCCACTCCAGGCCGGTCTAACTTGCAAACGGGCCGACCCCCGTTGCCACCAGCAGGTTTGCGCTGCTTCTGTGGGTGCGCGGCGCCAACTCGGGCGCTGCTCTCCCCTCTCGAAAGGACTTGTCCATGTCCAGGAACACGGCAGCGGCGGTGACCGGAATGATCGTGCGTTCCCTCGCGAAGCGGTGGGCCGACGCGAACGGCCTCAGCAGGGAGCAGGGCCTGCTCCTCGCATGGGCGGTCGGCGCCCTCGCGTCGGTGGCCGTCATGCGCGTCTGACGCTGTAGCGGAGCGGTAACGGTCTCTGCAGACATGGCGAAGGCCCCGGGAACCATGGTGGTTCCCGGGGCCTTCAGGCTGAGAGGTGCTGCCTGTGCCGAGTGCTCGCGCCTCGGCTCCTGGCAGGTCCCTCTGATCAGCCGGTGGTCGGAGTCTCCGCCTCGTCCTGCGTCTTCTTCCGTCGTGCCGCGATCAGCGCCCCGCCGCCGGCCGCGATCAGCAGGCCGCCGGCCGCGAGGAGCCACGCGTTGGAGTCGGCGCCGGTGTGCGCGAGGGAGTCCTTGGAGGGCGGGGTGCTCGGGGTGTCGGTCGGGGGCACCGGCGCCGTGGAGGTGGACCGGCTCGGGGTCGGGGTGACCGGCGGGGTCGTCGCCGGTGTGGTGGGCGGGGTGCTCGGGGTGACCGGCGGGGTCGTCGGGGGCGTGGTGGGCGGTGTGGTCGTCGGGGGCGGAGTCGTGGGGGGCGTGGTGGGCGGGGTGGGCTTGTTTTTCTTGGTGTTGGTGAAGGTGGCGGTGGTCTTCGCGGCGGGCTTGGCGGTGATCTTCACGGGGGTGGGGTCAAGTTCGTAGCCGGTGGGGGCCTTGGTCTCGGTGCCGGTGTAGGCGGTGCCCTTGCGGGAGGAGACGGGGAGCGGGGTGGTGGCGGTGCCGTCCTTGCCTGTGGTCAGGGTGATCGTCTTGCCGGTGCCGGTGGCGGGGGTGATGTTGATGACGGCGCCAGCCAAGGGCTTGCCGGTCTTCTTGTCGGTCTTCTTCACGAGCAGCTCGGCGGGCTTGAAGGTGTCGATGATCGTGAGCTTCGCGGTGTGCTCGGGGGTGACGATGACGTCCTGGTCGGGGGCCAGGTCGTGGAGGGGGCTGCCGGAGTCGGTCTCCTTGAGGCGGTAGGTGCCGGGGTGGACGTTCTCGAAGAGCAGGATGCCGTCGGCGTTCGTCTTGCCGGTCTGGGCCTTGGTGCCGTTGAGGGTGTCGAGGAGGGCGAACGCGGCGCCGACGAGCAGGGTGCCGTCCGGGTCCTTCTTGGTGATCTCGACGGCGCCCGGCGGGATCTCGGGGGCGTTGGCGAAGGCGGTCGGGGCCCAGATCAGGGAGCTGGTTGCCAGGGTGGTCGCGGCGACGGTGGCCGCGGTACGGCGGGGGGCACGCATGAAGAAGGAGTTCTCCTCGGTCAGGTGGTGGGCGGAACGCCTTGAGGGCGGAGGTCGGCGAGAGCGGGTAGTCGGGTTCGGGATCGGTGGAGCGGGACCCGAGGCTCCCGGTCAGCTGGCCGTGTCGCTCGTGCGTCGGCGGCGGCTGAACAGGTAGAGGCCCGAGCCGCTGGCGAGCAGAGCGGTCGCGCCGGCGATCAGCCACGGTGTGGTGTCCGCGCCGGTGTGGGCGAGGGAGCCGGACGGCGGTGCCGGGGGCGTGGTCGGCGCGACCGGGGGTGTCGTGGGCGGGGTCGGCGGCGTGGTCGGCGGAGCCGGGGGCGTGGTGCTCGGGCTCGGCGGCGGGGTGGTCGGGACGGGCTGGTCGGCGAGGGTGACCGTGACGTCGGCGTCGGGCTTCGCGGTGAAGGCGACGGGTGTGGTGTCGAGCTGGTAGCCGTCGGGGGCCTTGGTCTCGGCGGCCCAGTAGCGGGTGCCGGCCTTGAGGGTGACGTCGAGGTCGGCCTCGGCGGTGCCGTTCGTGCCGGTGGTGAGCGTGGTGACGACCTTGCCGGGGATGTGCTTGCCGGTCTTGTCCGTCTCGTCGGCCCGGATGGCGATGACCGCGCCCGCGAGCAGCTTGCCGGTGTTCTTGTCGATCTTCTTCACCGACAGATCGGCCTTCTTGAACGGGTCGACCAGGTCGATCGGGTTGGCCTGGGCGGTGCGTCCGGCGGTGATCGTGAGGGTCTGATCGGGCACGAGGTCGTGGACGGAGCTGCCGGAGGACGTTTCGCGCAGGCGGTAGGTGCCGGCCCGGAGCTGGTCGAAGGCGAGGATGCCCTGCGCGTCGGTCTTGCCCGCGGCGACCTTCTTCCCGTCCTTGTCCAGGAGCTCGAAGGCGGCGCCGACCAGGCGGCTGCCCTCGGGGTCCTTCTTGCGGATGGTGACGCCGCCGGTCGCCTCGTCCACGGTGACGGTGGCCGAGTCCTTGACGCTGGTGGTGCCGCCGGCGAGGAGCATCCGCTGGGCGGCGGGGTTCTTCGGGGTGAGGACCTGCAGGTCGGTGGCGGGCAGGCCGTCGGCCTTCGCCGTGACGCTGGCGGTGCCCGCGGTCTTCGCGGTGAACTCCCACCGGGCGGTGCCGCTCGCGCTCGTGGTGACCTTCCCGGAGGCGGTGCCGGAGCCGGACTCGGCCAGCGCGACGGTCACCTTCGGCACAGGGGCGCCCGCGCTCGTGGCGACCTTCACCGCAACGGTGACCTTCGTCCCGGCGGTGGTGGTCTTCACCGACGGGGTGATCGTCAGGGTGTAGGGGCCGGCGAGCCGCTTGGCCTCGGCGATGTAGCCCTGGGCGAGGGTGCGGGCGGTCGGCGAGACGATCGGGTACGCGAGTCGCTGCTTGCCGCGGGCGCCGTCGAGCGCGTACGTGCCGCCGGCCAGGTACTCGTACACGACCGCGTCCACTGCCGCCGCCCGCGCGTTGTCGCGGGTCTGCCCGTACCGCCCGATCACGTACGCCGCCTGGGCGAGACGCTCCTTCGGCACGGCCTTGCCGGTCACCGACGACGTCCAGGACGTCACCGGCCGCGGGGCGCCGTAGCCGCCAGCGTCGGCGGGGCCCTTGCGCTCGGGGTCGGCGCAGTAGGTCTCGGCGTCGCCGTGAACGGCCGGTCCGGGCGGGCCGTAGGCACCGATGTGGCTGGAGCCGGCGTTCCCTTCGGAGTCCGGGATGGTGTAGCCCGGGCCGAGGATCTCGCCGGCCGAAGGCGCCGCCAGGGCCGGGGTGGCCAGGACAGTGCCCGCCGTGCAGGCGGCGACGGCGACGGCCAGGGGTACAGATCGGGCGGAGCGAAGACGCATGGAGATGGTGAAGTCCTGTCGGAGTGGGTGTCGGTGGGAGGGAACCGGCGAGGTGGGGCTACCGGCTGTGTGAGAGCGGGGCGACGGCCCGCCCGGGCAGGGCCGCAGAGGGTTTCGTTTCCGTACGGATCCGCAGGGCGCCGGGGAACCAGAGCTGGGCGTAGCGGTCGATCGCCTTGCGGAGGCCGGCGGTGCCGATGCCCTGCCAGGGCGGCGCGTCGGCGTGGCCCCAGTCGGTGAAGGTGCCGTAGCTCCCTTCCCCGGGCCTGGTGCCCAGTCGTTTGTCTCGGGCGGCGAAGGCACCGTGGTCGGCGAAGCTCAGCCACTGGGCGTCGATCAACCCGCGTTCCAGGTGCACGACTTCGAGGCGCAGGCCGTCGTAGCGCTGGTGCATGCGGGTGTCGGTGAAAGTGATTCGCAGTCGGAGAGGCAGGTCGGGGGCGGGTCTGGCGTAATAGGTGTCTCCGACGACGGCCGCCTCCGGATACGGGAGGGTGAGGTGGTCGTCGAAGAACTGCTCGGCGAACAGGGACACGTGCGGACTCCTGGTGGTCAGCGGCGGGCGGCGGGGCGGGCGGGCAGAAGCGCCGAGGGGGTGGCCGTGCTCCAGCGCGGGACGCTGCCGACGGGGACCGGGCGGCGGACAGCGATCCGGGATCGGATGTCGCGCGGCGTGGGGACCGGTGCCTGGGGCGGTTCGACCGGCGTGAGGGTGGCGTGGGCGGCCAGACGCGGATGAAGGGTGTCTCGCCAGCGGGGCAAAGGTGCCGGGTCGGTGAACGCCTTCGCGGTGGCGGCGATCAAGTGGGAGGGCGTGCGGGAGCTGAAGGCGATCCCGGCGCGCGTGCCCCACCCAGGGGGTCCGGCCCACAGCGTGATCGCCTCGTCGGGGTACCGGTCGACGATGTCGATGCTCGCCCCGGCCTGCCCGTCGGGGGCGGTGACGTGCAGCCGTCCGCGGTCCGGGCCGCTGAGTGTCCAGCCGGCCGCGATCAGCGGCGCGACGGCGTCGGACCGGAGGCCGGTGGCGTGGAGGAAGCGGTTACTGTCTTCCGCCCAGTCGTGCGCGAGCGCGTTGGTCAAGGCACCGACGAGTTCGGCGGGCATGTTCTGGTTGGCGGTGGCCGTCCACTGCGGTGAGGACATCGCGTCGGGTGCGGCGCTGATGGTCCACAGGTCGTAGTCGTCTCCGGCCCAGCCGATCCGGATGCGGTGGTCCGGGCTGGTGACGACGAGTTGGTGGGGGCCGTCGTCGAGGTGGTGGTGGGGCCAGTGGGAGACGGGCGCGAAGCCGGCGTCGCCGTGGCCGGAGGATCCGGCCAGGTATCGGGGGGTGACGTAGACGTCGCCGTGTACGGGCTGCGGGGTGGGCAGGGGTGGCTCCGGGGTTCGTGAGGAGGGGCTGGTCAGCGCATGGCGGGTGCGGTTGGCCGGGGTGCAGGCGCGGGCAGAGGCGGCGCCGTGTCCGGTGTCCGTGCGGGCACGGCGGCGGCGCGGGCTTCGGCGATGAGCCGGCGTTTGAGGCTGGCGCGTTCGCCGGGCGGGAGTTCGATCAGGCCGTCGCCGGTGGTGTGCGGGAGCAGGCCGGTGACGAGACGGGAGGCGGCGGCCGGCTGCTGGTTGACGAGGCGGTCGATGGCTGTCTCGACGGCCCGGCGGCGCAGGTCGTGTTCCGGGGAGGAGCGGCGGCGTTCGGTGACGGTGGCGGCGTAGTGGCGGAGGAGGTGCTTGCGTTCGGCTTGGCGCTGCCAGACGGCGGTGAGGAAACGGCGCGAGTTGAAGACCTTGTACGCGTCGGTCTCCGGCAGGTCGTAGACGCCGGCGGGCAGCGGACCGAGGACCGAGGAGCTGGAAGCCCGGGCCACGGGGATGGTCAGCTCGGCGAGTTCGTCCAGTGCCTGGGCCCAGCGCCTCTGGAGGAGCGGGTGGCGCAGTGCCGTGGTGCGGGCGTTCTGGGCCCGGACGTCGTCGGCGACCAGGCCGCGGAAGGCGACGGCGCCCTTGGCGAGCAGATCGTCCACCTGCTGGGTGCGCGGCTCGGTGAGGAGGCCGTCGTCCCATCCTTCCTCGACCGTGCCGAAGACGTCGGCAGCGGCGGGGCGGAGGGGGAATCCGGCCTCGGTGAACGTCCTGGTGAGCAGCCGGTTGAAGTGGTCGGGAAGGGCGTCCACGAGCCAGTTGCGGGCCATGACGATGACGTCGGTGGAGGGTGGCGTGGCCTCGGCTTCACGCTGTCGTCCCTCCTCGCGCCGCACGGCGGTGGTCTTCCGGGTGACCTCGTGCAGGGCGGTGCGGACGCGTCGCAGGAGGCGGGTGGTCCGGGCGGCGCGGGCGTCGCCGTGGTAGGTCATCCGCTCGGCGGCGACCTGGAGGTCGCCCTGGGCGAAGGTGAGGGCGTCGTGCAGCTGAAGGAGGCGTCCGGGGGCGTGGAGGGCCGTGTGCTGTTCGGGGCGGAGCCGGCCGTCGGCGTCGGCTATCGCAGCCGTGACCAGCTGGTCGAACCGCTCCTCTATATAGAGGTCGAAGGAGCGGTCGTCGAGGAAGGCGACCTCGTGCAGGTGCAGACGCTCGTGCCGGGTGTCGTCGGTCGGCTGAGTCATGGCGGGGCGGTTCCTTGTACGGGTAGGGGTCACGCGGTCGCGGGGCGCCGGGCGGCGGGGTGGCCGCGGAGCTTGGCGAAGGAGACGGCGAGTCCGAGGGCCTGCAGGACGGCGCATGCGGTGATGGCGTGGCCCAGCAGGTCGGGCGGAGTGAGAGCGACCAGGGCTCCGGCGATCGGGAAGGGGGCCAGGAGCAGCAGGATGATCAGGGAGAGGGTGGCGCCGAAGACCTCGGCGGGGACCAGGCGGGCGCGCAGGGTGCGCAGGACGACGGTCATGCCTGCCTCTCCGGCCATGAGGAGGGCCACGAGGACCAGGAAGACGGTGTAGGTGTGGGCGGCGGCCAGGGCGAGGCAGGTGGCGGAGGCGAGGGCGGCGGCTGCGGCGCCGACCGGCCACAGGCCGACGCGGTCGATGGCGAGTCGGGCGAGGGCGACCATGGCCAGGGAGGCGACGGCGGCGGCCGACCAGACCAGTCCGACCTGGCTGCTGGTACCACCGAGCTGCTGGATGACCAGTACGGGGCCGGCGGCCTGGACCAGGCCGATCGCGCAGTTGGAGAGGAGCAGGCCGACACAGAGCCACCCCAGGGCGGGCAGCGACCGGAGCGTCCTCCAGCCGGTCTTCATGCCCTGGACGACCGGGGCGGGAGCCTCCTGCGGCCAGATCGGGCGCTGGCGCGGGGCGAGCGCGGCGCCGAGCAGGGAGCAGGCGGCGATCGTCAGGAGCATGCCGGTCGCGCCGACGTACTGCAGCAGGACGCCGGCCAGGGCCGGGCCGGCGAGCGTGGCGCACTGGTCGATGCCGAGCAGGACGGCCTGGACCCGGTGGGCGTGTTCGCCCGCGTCCCGGCTCGCGGCGCCGCCGGCGGTCTCGGCCGCGATGTACGCGAACTCGCTGAGGACGCCCGTCGCGGCGGCAAGCACCATGACGGTGACCACGGCGCCCAGGCCGTCGCCCATCGCGGGCAGGGCGCCGGCGGCGGCCAGGACGACCACGGCCCGCAGCACCGAGGCGGTGCGCAGCACCCGCGTGCTGCCGACCCTGTCGACTGCGGCGCCCGCGAGCGCGAACGCCGAGAGCCTGGGGAGCCATTCGAGGACGAACGCCAGGCCGGTGAGGGCGGCGGAGTCGGTGACGGCGAGAACGAGCAGGGGAATGCCGTAGGTGCTCATCGCGAACGCGCCGGCGTCTGCGGTACGAGGGACGTAGACGCCGCGCACGGGGCCGAAGGCCGGAATGCGGGCGTGGCGGCCGGCGGGTGGCCGGGATGTGGAGTGCGTGCGGGGCATCGGGCGTTTCCGGTGGAAGGTACTGAGGTTCAGCGGCCGTTGGGACGGTGGGCCGGGGCACGGCTGACGGCCGGGGCGGGCGCGGCGGTGGTCTGAGAGACGGCCTTGAAGGCGGTGCACAGGCCGGTCAGGTGGCGTACGGCGTCGCCGCGGCGGGCGAGGAGCATGTCGATCTGCGGGCCGGTGAGCTGCAGGACGCCGTCGGTGGAACGGTGGCGGTACTGGTCGCGGCCGTCGGCGACGCGGCTGAGCTGATCGATGGCGTACTCGGCCTGCTGGTGGAGCTGCTCGGCGATGCCGTCGAGCACGTCGGCCTCTTCGCGGATGAGGCGGCTGAGGAGGGCAGCCGCCTGGCTGCTGGCGGGATCCCGGACGGGCATCCCGCCGAGCAGGGAGCGGACGGTGGCTTCGCCGAGCCGGGGCGCCGGCCGGGGTGTCCGGGTCACCGGCAGGGGCCGGTCGTCGGGGAGGAGAACAGGTCGGCCGGCCGCCAGGTCTTCGCCGGGGCAGGAGCGGGCGGCTGGGCAACCGGCAGAGCAGGGCGCGTGCTCTGCCGGGCCTGATGGGCGGCCCACTGCCCCGTCCGCGCGGCGGCCGGGAGGCGGGGGGCGCCCCACAGCGGGTGGCTGGCCGCGTCCTTGTGGGGCCGGCCGCTCGCCCAGACGGAGGCGGCCCGGTAGACGGGGGCCAGGGCGTGGGCGGCGTCGGTGAGACGCAGCTCCATCCCCTCGTCCTCGGCCCCGGTGGGCCAGACGGGCTGGCGGACGGAGACGAGGCGGTCGTCGATGAGCCGGTGCACGGGCGGGTACACGGCACTGGGGCTGTAGCCGGGGAGCAGCGTCTTACGCAGGGACACGATGCTGGACGGCCCGCGTTCCTTGAGGGCCCACAGCAGGGGGGTGGCGTGCCGGTAGGAGATCAGGGCGAGGGCGTCCTCGGCGTTCTGGGCAGCCGGGATCCGCTCGGGCAGCTGCATCACCTGCGGCTTGCCCTCCATGATGATCGTCGTCTCGACGAGCTCCTTGTCGAGGTGCTGATCGCCGTACTCCGCCAGGGCGTGCAGCGTCGGAAGGAGTGCACGGCCGCGGTCGGTGAGGCCATAGGTGACGTGCCGGTGGGTCACCTCGGTGCGCTCCAGCAGCCCGGTCTCGCACAGGGCGCGCACGCGCGGGGTGATCTGACTGGCGATGAGCCAGGGCAGGCGGGACTGGATCTCGGTGTAGCGCAGGCCCTTCGGCTCGGAGGCGAGGGTCATGAGCATCCAGACGCTCCAGCGCGGCGCGATCATCTCCAGCGTCTCGGCGACGCGACGCAGGTCGGGGGAAAGGGCTCGGGCAGCGGCCACGACGGAACTCCAGCGGAAGAAGAGGAACGGGGTGGGAAGCGGGTTACCGCGCGCGGGCGGCAGGAGAGACGACGGCCGGCGGCAGGTCGACGGCGGTCTCGGGAACGGCTGGTGGGGTGGCCGGCGCTGGCTCGGGTACGCGGTGGAGGCTCTGCAGGACGTCGCCAAGGACCTGGTCGTGTGCATCTCGGGCGGTAACGGCGTGAGCCAGGCGGCGGGCGGCGTCGACGATGTGCCCGGCGTCCGTGGCCTCGAAGGTGCGCCCGGGAGCGGTCAGGCGATGCAGCTGCTCGGCGTAGAAGACGACGCCATGGTCGGCGTGCTGCAGGGCGTCGAAGGCGTTGAGCAGGGCGTACCGCATGGTGCCCGGCTCGGCGCCGACCGCGAGTTCGGTGACCGGCCGGCCGTAGAGAGCTGCGATCCGGTCCCCCGCCGCCCGGGAGGCGGCGTACGGATCGGGCACTCAGCGTCCCCGTGCTGCCGGCCGGATCTGTGCCGAGGAGGCGGGCTGCGTGGGAGGCAGAGTGCTGGTCAGGGGGGTGAGGCGGGTGGTCGGCGGCGGCATCGCGGCCAGAAGTGCGTCCAGCGTTCGGATGTATCCGCGCCGGCCATCGAGCGCGGCGTCGAGCCAGTACACGTCGGTCTGGAGGGTCTCCGCCGAGAGCTCGTCCAGGTTTCCGGCGGGGGCCATGCTCGCGTGGACGCGGTCGCGGACGCGGACGACCTGCTCCTCGGACAGGGCGAGCATCGCCCGCACCTCAAGGGCCCGTGTGAGCGCGGGGGACGCCCCCGACCGAACGACCTGCGCGTAGAGGTCGGCGAGCGGAGCGCCGAACGCCCGCTCCAGCGCCTCGTCACGGCTGCTCTTCTTGTCGGCGACGCTCATCGTGCGATCCCGATCTGCGCGGGCCGAGCCGGGGCGGCCACAGGGAGCGTGGTGGTCAGCCGGGGCGCCGGACTGGTTCGCGCGCGCTGTGGTCCGGCCGGGACCTCCACCAGCGCGGTCACCCACTGGGCGTACAGGTCCCGCGCTTCGACAGCCCGGTTCACCTGGTGGGCCAGGCCCATCACCGGGTCGTCCAGAACCTCGCCCGTGGCCGTCTCCAGGGCGGCGACGAGCGCGTCCTCGGCCTCCTCCAGCGCCGACTGCGCCTGCGTGAGCAGGCCGTAAGCGTGGATGACGCTGGTGAGTCCGGCCGTGGCGGACGCCTGGTTCGCGGACCGGATCAATTCGTCGAGCGGCGTCCCGAATCGGGCTTCGATGCGGCCGGCCAGCACGGCGACGATCTCGCCGTCGAGGAAGTCGGGGGTCTCGGACACGGAAGGTGCTCCAGAAAGGGATGAAAGGCGGGGAAGGTCAGGGGCGGTCGCGGTCGTCGCGGCGGTTGTGCCCGGCGTCGGCTGAGCCGGGGGCGCTTGCGGCTGGGGCGACGTGACGTCCTCCGCCGGATGGGGCCGTCCGGCCGGCCGCCCGGGGCGGATGAGACGCGAGGGGGCGGCTCGGAAGGACGGTGGCTTCGATGGAAGCAGGCGAGTAGCACACGGCGGAGGCTCCGGACCAGGGGGAACAGGGAAATGGCAGCCCTGCGAGAGGGCCGCTGTAGTAGGCAAGGGTCCGGAGAATCCCCGGTTTCGGAAACCGGGGATTCGCCGCTATATTGCGCACTTTTGATGCTGGCCGAACCTGTCCGGGAGGGGCGGCTCCGGTGGCGTAGGCCCGGCCAGGTCAGCGTCCTGGTGGCCTGGCCGTTGTCGGTGCCGGGGTGACGGGCGCGGCCGTCGGCACGGTGCGCAGGACGGTGGGGGCGGGCGGCTTGAGCGGTGGGGCGTCGCCGTCGCTCCAGGCTTCCCACCACTGGATGGCCTGGTCGTAGGTGGCGAAGCCGCCCTCGCGCAGGGTGTGTGTGCCGGTGCTCATGTCGACGCACTCCCGCAGGATCCTGAACTCCGGTCCGGCCTCCGGGTTGAGGGAACGCAGCATCACCGCGGTCTCGGGTGCGTCGCGCTCGTCGTCGGTGTAGCTGGCGAGCAGGGCGAAGTGGTCGCCGTCGCGGCGGATGCGGGTTTCCAGGGCGTGCGTGACGGCGTCGGCCGGCTGGTAGCGGTCGGGGCCGACCACGGCGGCCGGGCAGCCTCGCGCGATCAGCCACGATTCGGCCATCGCGATCAGCGGAAACTCCGCGCTGTCGATCGTGAAGGTTCGGTCTTTCAAGTCTCGGGCGACGTGTACCGCTCTGAGCTGGGAGTCTCCGGGGATGCCCCAGGTAGCGCCCTCGTCGTACAGGACGAAGTAGGCGTCGGTCCACGTGCGGTGCTCGCCGAGGACCTTGTACGACGAGCTCTCCACGGCATCGAGGAGGTCCTCGTGGCAGGGGGCGGCGGGCTCGAAGCCGTCGAGGTCGTAGTCGGGGCTGTCGTCGGTCACGTGCGATGGGGCTTTCGGTCGAAGGGAGGGTGGTCGCGGCGCCGTCGTGTCCCCGCTGCGGGAGCGGGGACACGACGCGGCGCGACGAGTCACGCGGGTGCCGGACGGGGGTGGCCGGAAGGTCGGGCAGCGCCCGGCTGGGGGATCAGTCGAGGCACATGCGGACGTCGCGGTAGACGTAGGTGCCGGAGACCCAGCCCTTCACGCCGGTGGTGAGGTCGGTGATGTAGTGCCAGCCGCTGCGGGAGGAGTGGACGGTGAAGCGGTGGCCCTTGTAGAGGACGCCCACGGCGGTGGAGCTGGTCGTGGGGCTCTTGCGGATCTTGACGGCGCTGGTGCCGATGGTCCACGGGCCGGGGAGGTCGCAGGCGCGGACGAGCGGCGTGGCCGCAGGGGCTGTGGTGGTCGCGGCGGTGGCCGCGGAGGCTGCGACCGGGACAGCGGCAGTGGCGAGGGCGACGGCGCACAGGGCGGCACGGGTGAAACGCACGGAGGGACTCCTTGAGGGTTCTGGGGGGGGGAAGGCGGGGCTGCCGGGCGGGCAGAGCGTCCGCCGGCGGCGAGGCTGGTGGCCTCGGGGCCGTCCGCCGTTGGGCGGCGGGCGGTGATTCAGCGGCTGCGCGCCGGAACTGGCCAGGCGCCGGCGGGACGTGCGGGCGCGGCAGGCTTCTGTTGTGCGGTGTGGCGGGAGCCGACGAGGGTGGAGCGGCCGGCGTCGGTGAGGGTGACGGGCTGGCCGACGATCAGGTCGCGGGAGGCGTCTCTCACGACGAGGCCGTGGTGTTCGAGGCGCTGGAAGGCCATGTAGTCCACGAGACGGCCCTGGGCCGTCCGCGCGGAGACCCGGTGGGTGTGCAGGTGCTCGCGGACGGTTCCGCCGGCGGCGAGCGAGAGCAGGGCGGCCAGGTCGTGCGCGGTGAGTTCGGCGCTGATCGCGGGCGTAGGCGGGGCGGAGGCCCGGACCCTCTCCAGGGCAGCAGCAGCGCGGAGTTGCTTCTCGTCCCGGTCGTCCACGGCCTGAGCGAGGTCCCGTAGGGTCCGCCGCATCCGGTCGAGCAGGGCGTCTTCGACGACGTGCGCGCCGGAGGACAGCTGCATCAGCACGTTGCGGTGGTAGGCGACCGCGGTTTCGGCGACCCCGAGGTCGCGGTGCGCGGACGCCAGGGCGGCGCGGTCCTCCGAGAGCAGTCCGGCGTGGTGATCGTGGTGCAGGCCGGCCAGGTCTCCCACGGCTTGCTCGATCGGTCCGTCCAGGGCTGTCGGCGCCGCCGTTCGGGGGGCAGCTGTCACCGGGTCTGCCAGAAGCCTGCGCAGTCCGAGCAGAGGACCGCGAGGAGGGCCGTGCGCCGGTAGGACTTGCGCCGTCGGCCGTCCGGGAGGGTGATGTCGCGGCTGGAGATCTCATACGGGCGAAGCAGCGTGGCCAGCCTGGCCTGCGTGAGGGACGCGTACGGCCAGCGGCCCTCGGCGACGCCCGGCAGAGTCCGAAGCCCGTCGACCAGGTCGGCGGAGGCCAGGGCGTCCGGTGAGCCGTACGCGGAGAAGACGGCCAGACAGGCAGCCGCGATGCACTCTCCGCCGAGAGGACGACGAGGGAAGCAGCACGGGTCCAGCTGAGGGACGGCCCCGTCCCGGTCGGTCTCGACCGGGACGGCCGGTGCCGAGCAGGTGTCGTCGCCCAGCAGGCGATCCACCTCCCGTCCTGCTGCGATCAGATCCTTGAGGATGGCCGCGATGTCCTCGATCTCGTCGTCGACCTCAGCGTCGGTGACCGGCCTCGGCCCGTTGACGATGTCGAGCAGTTCACGTTCGAGGTCGTCCTGGCGTGCCTTCGCGTCCAGGAGTGCCTGATGGTGCGGGTTCGGCTCGGGCGTGCGGGCGCCCGTGAGGTCGTCGTCCAGGAGGGCGCCAAGGAGGCGGAGGAACGGGCTTCGGGTGGTCAACGCTGAGGTCCTTTGGGGTCGGTGTGGGGCGTGGGTGAGGTGAACAGGTCCGCCGGTCGCCAGGGCGGTGCCGGAGCAGTCGTGGCGACCTTGGGCGCAGGCTGCGGAGCATTGCTCTGCAGCTGAGGCGGGATGGTGCGGGCCGCGTGGACACGAGGGCCCGCCGGTGGGCGCGGCCGGTTCACGCGGGCGCGGACGACGTCGTACACCTCGTGCCGGGCGCGGGGCCGGACGGCGACGATGTGCGCCTCGACGGTGTACTGAGAGCTGGGCGGGGCCTTCTGCAGGCGGTAGACGATCCGCCATTCGGCGCCGGCGCCGAGGTAGAGCTTGCGGTACTCGCTCAGCTCGTAGGCGAGTTCAGGGCCGGTGATCCGGGCCCGGACGACGCCCTCGATCAGGTCGAGTGCCCGGTCCCGGATGCCCTGCGGCAGGGCACGCAGGTCCGTGAGGGCGCCGGGGTTGAACGACAGCCCGTAGGCAGGGCGGGGCTCAGCCGTCATGACGCGGGGCCGGCTTCGGTCGAGGGCGCGTCACCGTTCTCCTGCCGCGATCGGGCATCGCGGGCGAGGGTCCTGGTCGACGGGCCGGGACCACGGAGGAGCCGGTGCTCGGGACGCTCCGGGTCCGTCTGGCAGGCGCTGAGCGGCCCGCCGGGTGAGCGGACGTGGGCCATGGCGTGGGTGAGGAAGTCGCGGTGCCAGACGAACATCCCGGACGCGCCGGCGTCCGGCTCCTTGTGCTGCTGGTAGGCCATCCACAAGGCGTGCAGCCACGCCACGACGTCGAGGTGCTCCTGCCACTCGGGGCACCAGGGAGCGGCGGTGGTGATCTCGGCGCCGTAGACGTCCATCAGGACGTCGTCGACCCAGTCGCTCAACACGGCCAGCTCGTCCTCGAACTCGTTGCCTTCCAGCTCCAGGATCGGCTTGGGGTCCGGTGGCGGGGTGAAGGCCGGCATGCCGGGGAAGCCGGCGAACGGCATGCCCGCCGACCGCGGATCGGTCGGCGGGGCGGCGGCGAGACGGTCGATGACCCGCGCTTGTTCGGCCGAGCGATCGAGGAGTTTCCGGACGGACACCTCAATCGATTCGAGGTCAGGCTCCGGAACACGGACGGGCTCCAATTCCCCGCCGTCGGGGGACTCGGTGAATTCGGACACGAAAAGGATCTCCTTGCAGCCGGAGCCGTTGACTCAGTGGCTCCGATGGTCCGGAGAATCCCCGGTTTCGGAAACCGGGGATCGGCCGCTATATTGCGCCCTGCCGCTCAGGCGCCGAGGACGAAGTCCTCCTGGGATGCGGTCTCTCGCAGGGTCTCCGACAGGCGCTCGGTGGCGACGGACGCGTACTCCTCGGTCTTCTCGATGCCGATGAACTGCCGTCCTTCGAGCAGAGCGGCCACGCCGGTGGAGCCGGATCCGGCGCAGAAGTCCAGGACCGTGCCGCCCGGCGGGGCGATCTTGACGAGCTCGCGCATCACCGAGACGGGCTTCTGGGTGATGTGCTTGCGGTCCTTGCCCGAGGGCTGCGAGGCGCTGTAGAGGCCAGGCAGGTAGACGGGGTTCGCGGAGGCGTTGACCCGGCCCTTCGCTCCCCAGACGATGAACTCGCAGTCCTGCCGGAACTTGCCCTTCTGGGGCCTGGCCTGCGGCTTGTGCCAGGTCAGGACACCCAGCCACAGCCAGCCGGCAGCCTGGAGGGCATCGGTGGTAGCCGGGAGCTGGCGCCAGTCGGTGAACAGCAGCGCCGTCCCGCCGGTCTTCGTGACCCGGTGCGCCTCGGTCATGATCTGCGTCAGCCAGAGCGTGTAACTGCGCTGGTCCATGTTCTCGCCCGTGAAGTCCGGCAGGACGTGCTTGGCGTCCGCGGAGACGTACTTCTGCCGGGCCGAACGGCTCGTTCGCTCCTGCGCGGTCCGGCCACCCGAGTTGTACGGCGGGTCGGTGATGACGGAGTCGGCACAGCCGTCGGGCAGGGTCGACAGGACGCTCAGCGCGTCACCGTGGTGCAGGGAAAAAGACATGAGGGTGCCCCAATTCGGAGGAGAAACGGAAGGAGGGTCCCCTGATGGCAGGCCCGGCGGCAGAAGCCGAGTTCGACCGGGCGCAAAGGGGGGGAGGCCGAAACTCTAGGGCACGATCCCCGGTTGAGAAGCATCACCGCCGAAGAGCCAGAAAAAGCGCTCCGATTCCGGCTGGCGATTTCGGTGACCGGGGATCCGGGTTTACTGTCTTGTCATTGCCCGGCGGACACCGCTGATGGCGCCCTCTCCCTCTCCCCACTCCTGCCCAGGAGGCCCTTGTGTTCCGTCCGTGACCCCGCACGCGCTCCGCGCCGCCCTGTTCGCCCTTTCCTCCCCAGCACCACTGACCTGAGACGGAGGCCCTCATGTACCGCCCCTGCTGACCCCGCCCGAACTCCTCGTCTTCCCTCCCCGCTCCATGGAGGTCCCGCTGATGTTCCGTCCGTAACACCCCCGCCTGACGGGGTGCGTGAGCCAACACGCACCCCGGCCAGCCCGCTTCCGCACCACCGCTCCGGCCGCACGGCCCTTCCTCTCGCGCACCGTGCGGCCGGAGCCCTCCCCGAAGGACTCGCCGTGTTCCTGTCCCGCCCCTCCCCCTCCCCATGCGACCGCTTCGCTGACCGCCGTCCGGAGACCGCCCGCGAGTGAAGGGCATCGCCGCCGCGATCGGCGCGCTCTGCCTTCCCCCTCTTCTCCTCGCCGGCACGGCCGTTGTCGCCGCCGCCGGCGGATCCTCGGCCGTGACGGTGCCGTCCTGCACCACCGCCCCGGTCGACGCCGCCGCTGTACAGAAGCAGGTCGCCGCCGTTCTCGGTGGGTCCGAAGCCAAGGGCTCGCGTATCGAGGGCCTCGAACTGCCCGCCGAGCAGATCCCGCACGCCCGCACCATCGTCGCCACCGGCATCGACCTCGGCGTTCCCGAACGCGGCCAGGTCGTCGCGCTGGCCACCGCGATCCAGGAGTCCCGGCTGCGCAACTTGTCGTACGGCGACCGCGATTCGCTCGGTCTGTTCCAGCAGCGCCCGAGCCAGGGCTGGGGAACTCCCGCTCAGATCCGCGACCCCGCCTACGCCAGCAGGAAGTTCTACGAGGGCCTGCTGAAGGTCTCCGGCTGGCAGCAGATGACCATCACCCAGGCCGCGCAGGCGGTACAGCGCTCCGGCTTCCCGGACGCCTACGCCCAGTGGGAGCCTCTCGCCCGCGCCCTGCAGCAGGCGCTGATGACCGCACTCCACGCGCCCGACGGTTCCGCAGGCGGAACACCGGCCCAGCAGCCGGCCGACTCGTGCGAGCCGCAGACCGGCGGTGCCGCCACCGGTCCGATCCCCGAAGGCACGGTCCCGAAGGGATACACGATCCCCGCGGACGCCGATCCTCGCGCGAAGACCGCTCTCGACTGGGCCATGCACCAGCTCGGTACGCCGTATCAGTGGGGCGGGTCCTGCACGGACGCGCACGGCCAAGACGCCCTTAAGCGCTGCGACTGCAGCTCCCTAACCCAGCAGTCGTACAAGGCCGCCGGCATCGCTCTCACCCGGGTCTCCCAGACCCAGGCGCACGAAGGGCGAGCCGTCTCCCTCACCCAGCTCCGCCCGGGCGATCTGCTGTTCAGCCGCGGGACCAAGGCCGCCCCTGAGCACGTCGGTCTGTACGCGGGCCACGGGCTCGTCATCGAGGCCCCGCGCACCGGCCGCAACGTCCGGTTCAGCACCCTCGCGGACTACGCCGCCCACAGCGCGCGCCGGGTCCTCTGACACCGGCCCCGCCCGGCCCGCCCTTTCGAGGCGCCGGGCGGGCCGGGCCAACTTCGCGCCGCCGAGCGCTTCTCCCCCTCTCCTTCCTTCTTCTCCCGTTCCCCGGCACGGGCCGCTGTGCCCTGCCCTCACAAGGAGCGCACCACCATCTCCCCCGCCACCCTCACCGCCCTCCCGTACGACCATCTCCTGCTCGCCTTCGACCCCGGCGTTTCCCCGAAGGGCGGCGGTCTGCCGGGCCTCGAAGTCCTGCGCACCGTCGTGAACAGCATCAATTTGTTCGGCATCGTGGCCGTGGTCGGCGCGCTCGCCGTCAGCCTCGGCGTGTGGGCCTGGGGTCACCACACCGGCGGCCACCAGGCCGAGGCCAACGGCAAGAAGGGCGCCGTGGTCGCCGCTGGCGCCGCCCTCGGTCTCGGCGCCGCCAACGGAATCGTGGCCTTCTTCTCCGCCCTCGGGTCCCAGGTCCAGTAATGGGGAAACGTTCCCTCTCCCCCCGTGTCGGCTGGAGGCCATCACGACGGATCGTCATCGCCGCCGGCGCACTGATCATGCTGCTGCTCGTGGCCAGCGTGGTCGCCTGGTGGACCGGCAGCAGTAAGACGGCCGACGCCTCGCCACAGCCGCACGCCACGACCTCGCCCCCTGCCGGCGCCGCCGGTTCGGCTCCTCCTCCGGACGGCGAATCGGCAGCGCCGGTGGCCGGGCCGCCTCCGGTCTCTGACCCGCTCGTCTTCGCCCGGGCCAGCGCGGTGATGCTGTGGTCCTTCGACGCCCGGACCACCAGCCACGCCGAGCAGCTCGCCGGGATGAAGTCCTGGATGACGTCCGAATCCGCCTACGCGGACTGGGACTCCGTGCAGGCCCAGATCCCCGACCCGGTGCTGTGGTCGCGGCTGAAGGACAACGGCCAGCACGCCACCGCAGCCGTCTCCGAGGCGCACTTCCCCAGTGCCTTCAAGCAGGCCATCGCCGACGATCCCGCCGCGATCACCGAGGCGTACATCTACGCCGTCACCGTGCGCGGCAAGACCCAGCTGGCCTGGACCGGGGGCGGGTCGGGAGCCGAGGACCGCCAGATCACCCTGGCCGTCCAGTGCCGGCCCAGCGCGGACTGCCGCCTGGTCGCCGTCGCCCCGCGCGTCGCCCAGTAGCCCTCTCCCGTACTTCCTGACCCGAAAGGACGCCCGACGTGGGCTTCTGTGACCTGCCCGTCGCCGGTTCGATCTGCGACATCGGCGACGCGATCGAGTTCGCCTCCGATCCCGTCGGCGCGATCGGGAACTGGATGGTGCAGAGCGCCGGTGACCTCGCCGCCGCGGCGGCCGACCTGGCTGCCAAGGCCATCGACCGCACCACCGCCATCGACCTCGGCGCGAGCTGGTTCCGCGACAACTACGAGACGATCTTGCCCATCGGCCTCATCGTGCTGGTCGCCACCTTCTGCGCCCAGCTCGTCAGAGCAGCCGTCAAGCGAGACGGCCAAGCCCTCGTCCAGGCCCTCACCGGAACAGCGAGCGGCGTTCTCTTCGCATTCTGTGCGATCACCTTCACCACCGTGGCCATCGAAGTCGTCGACGCGCTGTCCGCCGGACTGTTCGCGGCGGCCGGCACGGACATCGCCTCCGCCGTGCGCCGGATCGTGAAGGTCTCGGCCATCGGTGCCGTCGCCGGACTGGGCTGGCTCGTCGCGGTCATCGCCGCGCTCGCCTCAGCCGCAGGAGCGTTCCTGTTCTGGTGCGTGATGATGGTCCGGAAGGTCGGCATCCTGATCCTCGTCACCTTGGCCGTGTTCGCGGGAGCGGGCGGCGGCTGGGAGGTCGCCCGCCGGTGGCGCCGCGGCTGGATCGAAGCCACCGCCACCCTCGTCGTCTCCAAGCTTCTGATGACGATCGTCTTCGTCCTCGGCATCTCCGCGCTCGGCGAAGCCGACAGCAAGGACGGCCTCGCCGCCCTGGCGGACGTCGCGGCAGGCATGGTGATCATGCTGCTCGTGCTGCTGTGCCCGTACATGGTCTTCAAGTTCGTCCACTGGGCGTCCGAGGGCACCGACGGCGAATCCATCCACCGCGCCGGTGGCGCAGGAGCCTCAGTGGCCCGCCAGCACGCCGAGAACGCCGGCCGTAAGGCAGCAGCCGCAGCGGCGACCGCCGGCACGGGCGGCGCCGCCGCCGGAGCCGGCGCGGCAGGAGGTGCCCAGGCCGGCGGTGGCGGGTTCCCCGGTGACATCGCCGCCAACCCCGCGACCGGCACCGGCATGCAAAGCGAAGGCTCCAAGGGCGACTCCGAGAGCCGTCTGCAGGACCTGCTCCAGCAGACGATCTCACCTCAGTCCCAGGGCGGCGGCACGCCCGACGGCCAGGAGGGCACCCCTCCGAGCTGGAGCGGGAACTGGGCCGGCAGCGAAGCGGCCCCCGCGGGGCAGCAGAGCGGTGAGTTCGGCAGCAGCTCGGCTGCGATGCCGCCCGCTCACGGGGCCGCGAGCAGCGACTCCGCGCCCGCCGGCCCGCCGCCGGGCCCGTAGCCGCCCCTCCCGTACACCCGCCGCCGGGGGCAGGGGACCCTCCCCGCCCTGCCCCCGGCTCCTCCCTCCCGGAAGCGATCGTGTCCTCCGTTCTCACCGTCAAATTCCCTACCCGGTCGCGCCGCGGCATCCTCCTCGGTCTGACCCTCCCCCAGCTCGTCCTGGTCTCCTCCACCCTCGCCGTGCTGCTGGCCACCGTGGTGACCGCGGGCCTGCTCGGCGCCGTCGTCCTGGCTCCGCTGTGGCTCACCACCGCCGTCCTGGTCGGCGTACGGCGCGACGGCCGCTCCCTGATCGACTGGGCGCCGCTCGCCGGACGCTTCGCCCACCGCCGCCGCACCGGCCAGACCCTGTGGCGCGCCCGCCCCGTCTCCCGGCCCCGAGTGGAAGGGCTGCTGCACCTGCCCGGCACCGCCGCATCCCTGCGCGTCGCCACCGCCGACTCCGGAGCCGCCGCCGTCCACGACCCCCACACCCAGACCCTGACCGCCGTCGCCCGCGTCAGCTCCCGCGCCTTCGCACTGCTCGACCCGGCCACCCAGACCGCCAACGTATCCGCGTGGGGCCGGGCCCTTGCCGGCATCGCCCGCACCGGACGCATCTCGACCGTGCAGGTCCTGGAGCGGACCGTGCCGAACTCCGGCGACAGCCTCACCCGCCACTGGACCGAGCACGGCAACCCCCATGCCCCGATCGCCGGCCAGATCTACACCGAACTCCTCGCTTCGGCCGGACCTGCCGCCGCCCCGCACGAGGCGTACCTCGCCATCGCCCTGGACCTGAAGGCCGCCAAGCGCCTGATCAGCCAGGCCGGCGGCGGCCTCACCGGCGCCTTCACCGTTATGGAACAGACCACCTCCTCAGTCGCCCAGGCCGCCCGCAACGCGGGCCTGACCGTCTCCGGATGGCTGGGGCCCCAGGAGATCGCCGCCGTGCTGCGCACCGCGTACGACCCGGCCGCCACCGCGCACCTGCAGCAGTGGTCCGCCACCGGTCAGGCAGAGGCCGACCCTGCCGCCGCCGGACCGGTCGCCCAGGTCGAGGAGGCCGACCGGCTGGTCACCGACAGCGCCCGGCACGCCACCTTCTGGATCGAGAACTGGCCGCGGACCGAGACGAGCCCGGGCTTCCTGCACAGCCTGATGTTCAGCGCCGGCGTCCGCCGCACCTTCTCCCTCATCTACGCGCCCCAGGGCATCGACTCCGCTCTGCGGGACGTCCAGCGCCGCAAGGCCGCGATCATCGCGGACGCCTCCGAGCGCCAGCGCCGAGGACAGGTCGACTCCGAAGCCGACAGCGTCGAGTACGCCGACGTGAAGACCCGCGAGAAGCAGCTCATCTCCGGCCACGCCGACGTCGCCCTCACCGGACTGCTCACCGTCTCCGCCGACACCGACCAGGACCTCGACGCCGCCTGCACCCAGATCGAGACGGCCGCCGCCGACGCCCAGGTCGACCTGCGGCGCCTGATCTACCAGCAGGCCGATGCCTTCATCACCGCGGCCCTCCCGCTCGCCCGCAGCACCCTGTAGCCCGCCCTGCCGCCCGACGGCGTCCTCCTTCCCCGCGAGAAGCCCATGTCCCCTGATGACCGCCGCGACGCCTTCGACGGTGACGCGTACCCCTACCTGCGGGCCGCCACCGCCGGGCTGCGCCACCACACCCGCGCCCAGAGCGCGACCGGCCAGGACCAGCCCAGCGACCGGCCCCAACTCGACGCGCTCCACGCCCACCTCACCGCCCTGCACCGCCTCATCGACCAGGCCGCCGAGCAGACCCGCCCCGAGCGCCCGGCAGCCGGACGTCACCTGGCCACGGCCCACACCCGCGTGTGGCAGGCCGCCGACTCCGTCCACGCGGCCTTCCACCTGGTCCCTGCGGCCACGGAGGACGAGAAGTGCCAGCCCGACCGGCTTCCCGAGGGACCGCCCTTCCTCACCATCTGCCAGCGGCACCTCGCCGCCGTCCACGCGATCCGGCGCAAGACCACCGCCGCCGACCTCGCGTCCTGAACCGTCCTACTGGAAGCGTCCCTTGTCCCACCGCCGCGCCAGCGCCACTCCCCTGTTCACCCCGCATGGCATCGACCGCGCCCAGCGCCGGGCTCTGCGCAAGCAGACCGCCCGCGCAGAAGCCCGGGCCCGCACCGCCGCCGGCACCGGACCCGACCAGCAGTCCGGGGAAGCAGCCTTCCCCGCGCCGTTCTACCCACCCACCGGACGTCCCGGTCCCGCCTCCGCCCGCGGCAACCGCCTCAAGCTCCCCGCCCACCGCATGACCACCGCCGTCGCCAGCGCCGCCTACCCCTTCCTCGCCGAAGGCGGCCTGGGCGCCGACGGCATCTACATCGGCAAGGACCTCCACGCCGAAGGCAGCTTCACCTTCGACCCGTTCTCCCTGTACGGGCGCGTCGAGGGCTTCACCAACCCCAACGTGCTGCTCGCCGGGGTGATCGGCCAGGGCAAGTCCGCCCTGGCCAAGAGCCTGGCCCTGCGCAGCATCGCCTTCGGCTACCGCGTCTACGTCCCGTGTGACCCCAAGGGCGAATGGTCGGACGTCGCCCGGGCCTTGGGCGGCGAGTCCATCGCGCTCGGCCCGGGCCTGCCCGGCCGCCTCAACCCCCTCGACGCCGCACCCCGGCCCTCCTCGGTCCCACAGACCGAATGGGCGGGAGAGGTCCGCACTCGCCGTCTGCTCCTGCTTGCTTCCCTGGCCCGCACCGTCCTGGGCCGCGATCTGCTGCCCATGGAGCACACGGCCCTCGACATCGCGCTCGACAGCGCCGTCGCCCGGGCCGCCGCCGCCAGCCGCGAGCCTCTCCTCGGCGACGTCGCCCACGCCCTGGCCGACGGTCCCGGCCTCGAACTGGCCGGCGGCCTGCTCTCCGGACGCCTCGGAGATGCCGCCCGCGACCTCGCCCACGCCATGCGCCGCCTGGTCTTCGGCGACCTGGCGGGCATGTTCGACGCCCCGTCGACCACGGTCTTCGACCCCTACCGGCCGATGCTCACCGTCGACCTCTCCCGCCTCGGCGGCAGCGACGACACCGCGCTTGTCCTCGCCATGACCTGCGCCTCCGCGTGGATGGAAGCCGCCCTCACCGACCCCGGCGGCGGACGGCGCTGGGTGGTCTACGACGAGGCGTGGCGCGTGCTGCGCCACCCTGCCCTCCTCATGCGCATGCAGGGCCAGTGGAAGCTCTCCCGCGGCCTGGGCATCGCGAACCTGATGGTGATCCACCGCCTGTCCGACCTGCTCTCAGCCGGCGACGCCGGCAGCCAGAGCCGCGCCCTGGCCGAGGGCCTGCTCGCCGACTGCAGCACGCGCGTGATCTACCGCCAGGAGACCGACCAGCTCGCCGCCGCCTCCAGCCTCCTCGGCCTGACCTCCGTAGAAGCCGGAGCCCTGTCCCACCTCAGCCGGGGCCGCGGCCTCTGGAAGGTCGCCGGACGCAGCTTCGTCGTCCAACATCAGCTACACGCAGCCGAATTGGACCTTTTCGACACCGATTCCCGTATGCATTGACCCCTTCTCCTGGAGTTCCCCTGCACCCCGATTACGAGCACTACGACAACATCGGTCGTAGCACCGAACAGATCATCGCCGCGCACTTCGGCATGGCGACGGAGGGCGACCTCCTGCGATGGGCTCGTCGTGACGCCGAGGCGTACCTCGCCGAGCGTCCTCTGCCGACTGGCTCGCCTGTCCCTCTCGACACCGCCGCATATCGCGTCGCACTCAACGAGGCCCGGACAATCGCCGAGGTCAGTGCGGTCACCAGACACCTGATCGAAGCCTGCAGGCCCGTGCTGGAGTCGATGGGCCAGGTCCTGTCAGACATCGCCGACTGGAACGGCCGGTATGGGAAGTCAGAAGCCGACTCCCCGTCCCGGAAGGTGATGGAGGCGGCCAACCGCCTCATGTCCACGCTCTGGGACGCCGAGGCAGCCGACCTCGCCGCGCTCCGGGCGACGTACGACCCCGCTCCTACACAACCGGGGTCGAAGCCCGCACCGGGCCTCCCGCCTGCCCCGCCTGAGGCGCCGTCCTCCGGCCCTAAGCCCAGCCGCTAACACCCTTCCGAAGGCTGAACTTGTCGACCCGTTCCTTCATCGCTCGCCCCACCGACCCCTCGACCGGAAGCCGGTACGCCGGCCGTTACTGCCACTTCGACGGCTACCCCGAGAACCAGCTCCCTCTGCTGCTCGGCGGTCTGCAGTATCGATTCGCCGGAGACCTCGAAGCCCTTCGCCGCCATCTCGTCGACGCCCCGCACGATTGGTCGGGGCTCGGTATGGACCTGCTGGAAGGCGCCCCCGAGCACGTGCTGAACCAGATCGATCCGCACGCGGAGCGCTTCCCCAGCCGCCCCCTCGACGACATCGTCACCCTCTCGGGCGAGCCGGCCGAGCCCATCACCATCACGCAGGCCAACGCCGGCGGCCTCGAATGGGGCTACGTCCTGCACGACCACGGCATCGAGGTCATCGCCCTGACCTGGGACGACCGCGGAGGCCCCATCGTCAGCTGGGACACCTCCCCGCTCACACGCTTCCAGGGAACCCCGTCGCTGTGGGGCCGCGACCAGCCCGTACCCGTCCGGCCAGTCCGCCCCGCGCTGAAGGTCGCCGCGCCCGCCAGTCCCCTGCCGGCCCCGGCCAAGACCCGCGTCACCCGCTGACCCCGACTCCAGGAGCCCATCCCTGTCCGCCCCGCAGATCACCGTCGTCATCGCCACCCAGCTCCGCCCCGACCGCCTGCTCTACCTGGAGCAGATGCACGCGAGCCTCACCCGGCAGACCGTTCCGTGGGAGGCCGTGCTCGTCCTCGACGGCGCCCCGCCCGAAAACGTGCCTGCCCCGATCGCCGCCGACCCGCGGGTACGGGTTCTCCCCCTGCCCCGTCCAGTCGGCGCCGCCTGCGCCCGCAACCTCGGCCTGAACCTCGTGAACACCGAGTTCGTGAACTGGGCCGACGACGATGACGTCTTCCCCGACTGGAGCCTGGGCGTACGGCTGGCCGCAGTCACCGACCGCCTCGGGTGGGTTGCCGGGTACAGCGCGGACTGGCTGCCGGACGGCACCACCCGCGTGTGGGAGTGCCCCACCCCGCCCGGTTTCCACGCCGCCGGCGACGTGGTCACGTACTGGCCGCTCCCGCAGGACACCATCCCGATCGGGCCCACGACGATCCTGGCCCGCACCCGCCTCGTACGCGCGGCCGGCGGCATGGGCGGCCTCGTCCAGGGCGAGGACTACATGGCCGCCGTCGGCGTCACCAACCTGGCCCCCGGCGTCCTGCTGCCCCTGCCCGTCTACAAGTACCGGAAGCACGACGGGCAGATGACACAGGGCGAGCAGTACGACGAGCTGGAGCTCGCCGCCCGGCAGCACGCCCACGCCTACGGCCACGCCCTGCGCAACGCCTTCGTCGCCGCCCGGGCAGCGTGAACATGGCCGGCACCGCACTGCCGCAGGCACGGCCGGACGCCGAGATCATCCTCTGTGTCAGCGCCAAGGAGGGCCTGGTCGCCATCCCCGTGGGCGAGAAGTACTCCCACGGACACACCGCCCTCCGCTCGACGGGCGCCTTCGAGAAACAGAAGGCGGGCTTCCACGTCCTGCGCGACCTCAGCACGATGCGCGACGTGATGCCCGCGCTGGCCCAGGCCGCCAAGCTCTATCGGGTCGCACTGACCACCAGCTCCAACCCGTATCTGGGGGACTACGCCCAGAAGCTGGCGCGCTGCCTGCCCGGCAACTGGACAGCGACGGTCGAGGTCTACGCCCACCCGGTGTGGCAGGAGGACTGGCTCCCTCTGCTGTGGGACAGCGGTCTGCTCACCGAGGCAATGGAGCGCTGCCGCGTCCCGTACGGCGCTGTCCTCACCAGCTCGACCGGCGCGGAACTGCTCCTGATCGAACAGCCCGGCGCCGCAGGTCGCTACCTGCTCGGCGCGTGCGCGAGCAGCACCTTCGACGACAACTACGACAATCCGTTCGCTCCGCCGGCCATCGGGTTGCCCAAATACCCGAAGCTCGCCGCCGCCCAGGTGACGACCAGCTTTCTTCCCCGCTATGAGCACGCGGTGCACAAGCGCCTGTTGGCGGAGGTCGAGAGCGGGCACGGACGTCTGGAAGACCTGCGGCGCTCTGCCGGTGACGGCCACGCCGAGAGCTCGACGGCCGTGCTCCGCCGGCTTCGCCCCCACGCGGCGCACCTCCTCGACCGAGTCTGGTGGGCCACCACCCCGGACCGGGCGGATGCCGAGGCGCTGGACCGGCTGACCGCTCTGCTCCGGCCGGGGCGAGGCGACCGACCCTCTGTATTCAGGGCGCCGGCCCCGCTGCCCCCTGCGTCGGCCGACGACGTACGCCGATGGCTCGCCGACGCCCCCGTACTCCTGAAGCACGCCCGGGCCACCCTGTCACCCCCGTCCGCGGCCGACTCCCGCAGGGCGCTCACCTCGGCTCCCCGAGCCCCCGCAGCCCCGACCGCCTCAGGTCGCGGCCGGTGAGCCCGCTCTCCTTCCTCCCCTCCCACTCCGAGGACGTACATGCCCCATGTCCCCCATTTCCACTTCGGCCTCGACCCCGGCCTCGGTGTCGTAGCCCGACCGACAACGGAGATCACGCCGCATCTGGCCAACTGGTACCTAGTGCATGAGCAGTTCGAGCTCGTTCCCGGCACCGCAGATCTGTACCGGCTCACCCGGCAGGACCACGATCCTTGGCGACGAGGCCGGCAAGCCGTACACGATCTCCGCCAAGCCGGATTCGCCGTCCAGGCCGACTACAGCCTCGATCCCGCCCAGTCCGCCCCGCCCGCTCCCACGCGAGGCAACGGGCTGGCCGAGCGCCGAGCCCGCATCGCAGCGGCGGCAGCCAGCCGTTCCCCTCAGCGCCCCCTCACGACCGCGCCTTCGACAACGGCGCCCATCCCCGCCGCCGGACCAGTTCGCGCTGCTGTCTCGCGGGGTCAGTGACCCGTGGACGACGCCTCGATTCGCATCGTCCGTGAGCGCGGCGGCGAAGTGGAAGTCACCGGCCCCGTCGACTCGCTCGCCATGGAACTGCTCCTGCGGGCCGGCTTCCTGACCCAGCCGACGCTGAGAGGCCCCTGGATCCGTCTCCCGTTCGACATGGGCGAGACCTGGGAGAACGACCGCGCCCAGTGGGCCGCCGACATGCTCCGCACCGCGCGGTACCCCGTTGTCCTCGACTCCAGCCTCAGCTCCGCCCCTCCCCCCGCCCCGCCTCATCGCCGCGCTCCCGCCCTGCGCGCGGCTCCGTCGCGCCGCCGCTGACGCGCCGCCTTCCGGAGAACACCCGTGTCCCCTACCGCCCACATCACTCTGTACTCAAGCCCTGACGACGGCATCGTCGCCCTCCCCGGCGGGCCAGGTGCCGACTGGGCCGTCATCGCCCTTGACCTCGCGCACTTCGAGTCGGCCGCCGAAGGAATCCACGTCCTTCCGATGTCCGACCTCGACCGTGCGCAGAAGGCGCTCGACACGCTCTACACCAACGCGAACCGGTTCGGCATCACAGTGACCACCACCCGCCAGACGTTCATCAGCGACATCGGGCGAGGCATCGCTGCACGCCTGGACGACTCCTGGACGGTGGAGGTCGGCAACTGCCTGCTTTCACCCTCGGATTCACGTAGCCGCCTGAACTTCCTCTGGGACTCCCTGGGGGGATCGCTGTCCTACGTCATGCAGTCGTACTCGGAGCAGGTATCGGCAGTGGCCTTCCTCCGCTCAGAAAACGGCCTCGAACTGGCGGTGCTGCGACGCCCGTGGGACGGTCAGATCGTCGTCGGCGCCCTCGCTCCGGATGCGCAGTTCACCTCGCTGGGGACGGCGGCACCGGTCAGCATCGCCGCACCCGATGTCGCCGGCGTCCTGAAGAAGGTCACGGAGACACTCCTGCCTTCCTACGAACACGCCCTGGCTCAGGCCCACTTCCGGCTCCTAGGACGCGTCCTTGATCAGATCCGGTCGGCCCGGACAAACGGCGCCCTGCCCCGCGTCTGGGCGTTGAACGAGGACCTCTGCCAACGCTGGTACAGCCTCGACCATCATCTACGCCAAGGCGTGTACGGTCCGCTGCCGAAGGCTTTGGACGATCTCCTCCGCGGAGCCGATACAGCCCTGACCGAAGGCAGCGCGCAGGACGAGGAAGGAGCTGTTGAGCTCCTGGAGCGCTGGCTACAGCAGGGCACACTGCTCGTCGACCTGGTGCAGTCCCTCGACCCGAACTTCACCGCCTCCTCGGTCACACCGTCGGCACCTGCTCCCCTCCCGCCCGGGCCGCCACATCAAGGGCGCCGGCCGGGGATGAGCAGGTGACGACCGCACGGACGTCGGGACCGGTTCTGGGCGAGCCGTACGTGGCCCGGCTGCTGGTCGGCACCATGATCGCGCGGCTCCCGACGGGCATGGTGCCGGTCGTCCTCCTCCTGCTGGTGGCCGACCAGGGCGGGGCCGCGTCCACGGCCGCCCTGATGTGCGCGGCTTACGGGCTGGCCTCCGCGCTCGGGCAGCCGGCACTCGGCCGGGTCGTGGACCGGCACGGGCAGACGGCCGTGACCTGGACGGCTACCGGCGTCACCAGTCTGGCGATGCTGGCCATGCCCCACGTCGACTCGACCACGCAGACGCCGCTGTTCATCGCCCTGGTCATCCTCGCCGGCATCTCCACCCCGCCGGCCGAGGCCAACCTTCGAGCCCTGTGGCCGAGCGTGCTGCCCGATCCTCAGCAGCAGCGCGCCGCGCTCGCCCTGGACACCGGCTCGCAGGGGCTGATCTTCATCGCGGGGCCCCCGCTGGTCGCCGCCATCACCACGTTCGCCGGACCGGACACCGCCATGGTCGCGACAGCCATGCTCGGCCTGGTCGGGGCGGCGGTCGTCCTGAGCGCCGCCCCGTCCCGGAGCTGGCGCCCCGGCACGGCCGCGTCGTCCGGGCTTCTCGGCCCCCTGCGCTCGCTTGGGCTGGTCGCTCTGCTCGTCGCCATGACCGGGACCGGCGTCGCACTCGGCGCCCACACGGTCTGGGCCGTCGCACTTGCCGAGCGGAACGAGAGCGCTCTGCTGCTGGGACTCCTGCCGGCGGCACTGTCCGTCGGCAGCCTCCTCGGCGGCACGCTCTACAGCCGACGGGCGTGGCCGGGCAGTCTCACCGCTCAGCTCGTTGCGGGTTCCGCCGCCTTCGCCGTGTGCTGGCTCCCCCTGCTGCTGAGCCCGGGACCGGCAGCGGCCGTCGCCGTATCCGCCCTGCCGGGTCTGGCCCTCCCGGCCCTGGTGACCAGCGCCTTCCTCACCGTGGACGCGCTCGCCCCGGCCGGCACTGTCACCGAGGCGTACGCGTGGCTGATCGCCGCCATCGGCATCGGCCAGGCCACGGGCACAGCCTTCGCCGGCCAACTCACCACCCACCCCCAGCTCGGCGCCGGCCTCCCCGCCGCCGGAGCGGCGCTCACCATCGCCGTGCTCGCCGCGGCGTGGAGCTGGATCTACGTACCCGGCACCCGCGCACGCCGCGGTCGGCACCGCCGTGTTCCCGCGCACCGCGCGGGAAGGGCTTCGGCCCGTCCCGCCTGACGACACCCCCTTCCCTCTTTCCCTTCTCGAACCCAAGGAGATCTTCATGGCCGTGCCCACGTCCTTCGAAGTCGTCCACAGCTGTGGACACGCCGTCCCCTACGACATGTCGACCCGGTCGGCCGACCAGCGCGCCAGGTACGCCCGGTGGCTCGCCGAACGGAAGTGCACCGAGTGCTGGCGAGCCGAGCATCAGGCCGATGCCGCGAGCACCGCGGAGTGGCTGGCCGCCAAGCGCGCCAACGAACAGGCCGCCGCGGCGGCGTGGGCCACTCAGTTCGACATGCCCGAGCTGGAGGGTCCCGAGAAGATCCTCGGCTGGGGCGAGCGCTGCCGGCACCAGCTCGTGACCAGTGCGTACGAGGCTCTCGTCACCGAGGGGAGCTGGGACGAAGCCGACTGGGCGCAGCTGGAGGAGCAGGTCCGGCTGCTGACCCGGGCCGGGTGGTGGGTGGACCAGCGGGACGCCGACGGCGTGGATCTGCCGGAACTCGTCGAGGCCGCGAGCGACCGGGACCGGCCTACGGAGAACCCGTTCCGGTAAGCGCGCAGCGCGCAATATAGCGGCGGATCCCCGGTTTCCGAAACCGGGGATTCTCCGGACCCTTTGTCTTCCACCGCCGCCCCGCGACCTCGTGGAAGGACCGTCCGTGCCTGAGACCCGCCCCGTGTACCTGCCGCACGACCCGCTCACCCCGAAGCGGGACATCACCCACGCGCACTTCCGGCCCGGGGAGCACGTGATGATCTTCAAGGGGGCCGCCGAGGGGCGGCTGTGGGGCGACGCGATGAAAGTGGTCACCGACTCGCTGCACATACCGACCGACGAGAACGGGTGGCGGCTGCTCGACCCGAACGGCGGCCACCGCTCCTACCTGACCGCCCACCCCCGCTACATGGTGCACCTGTCCACCCGGTGCCCCGAGTGCCTCGTGCACCAGCAGGCCCTGCGCGAGTACCTGATACCGCGCGTCGGGACCGGCGAGGAGCCGGTCGACTGCCGCTGGTACTCGGTGACCGCGCTCAACCAGCTGGTCCACGTCGCTGACGTCGGCCGATAGACGGACAGGCCCACATCCCTCCGCCCCCTACCTGTCAGTCCGACACCTCCAGCGAGAACATGATCATTCACCTGTACCGGCGCGGCTTCGAAGCCGCCGACGCCCTGGCCGATGCACTCGGTCGCCCCCTCAGCGCGGACGAGGGGCTCACGACCGAGCCCGGCGGCACCGTGGTGGCCTACTGGGACCAGCTCGACCGCTACACCGACGAGAGCCGGTACTGGACGACACCGGAGTGGGCCCAGCACCTCGCCGATCCGCTGGTCGAGCATCCCTTCGCCGCCGCCCCGGACGGCTCCCGACGCGCGATCCTCCACCTGTACGTGCGCCTGCATCCGCTGGACCGGGAGCTCTCCCCGGCCGAGTGGTCCGAGGTCGGCCACCGACTGGCGCGCACGGCCGGCCTGGCTCCGCCCGGCGACGAGTGGTCCTGCCGCTGGGTCGCCGTACGGGACAAGGCCAACCGCATGGACCTGATCGGCAACCTCATCCGCCTCGACGGCGCCTGGGCAACCACCCCCCGCCGCCTGGCCGAAGCCCTGGAGGCGGAAGCCCGCCGGATCGAAGCCGACCTGCTTCTTCACACCGGACACCCGTCCGTCCAGGAGCAGGAGCCCGCGGCGACCCGGCCGACCGCCGCCTCACCTGCCCGCACTCCGGCTGCGACAAGTCCGCTCGCAGGCATCCTGAACCAGCTGGCCGCCGAACAGGCCGGGCCGATCGCGGCGGTGCGGCAGCTCGTCGAGCAGGTCGGCCGCCAGGCCGCCGCCCTGCCCGGCCACGAGACCGCCGCCGCCGGCCGGGACCTGTTCTGGGCGGCCCGCCGCCTCCACGGGGTGCAGGATCAGCTCGGACAGATCGCCGCCCGCCTCGCGCCCGCTCCGCCCGCCCCAGGCCCGGCGCCCACACTCCCGCGGACGTCTACGCCGGCCGCGTCGGTGCGGCGGTGAGAACAGCGGACGCGGACGCCGAGCAGACGGTGGTCATCGTGCGCGATCTGGCGACCGACGTGATCACCGCGAGCGGCGGGGACGGTCTGGCCCACGGCATCCTGGAGCGCTCCTTCTTCCTGCGGGAGACGCGCGGGGTCACCTGGCACCGGCTCTCCCCCACGGTCATGCCGGAGGAAGAGCAGGCCGTCGCCCGTACGGCTGTGGCGCGCCTCCAGGCCGCCGGGTACCGGGTCCTCGCCTCTCCGGAGTTCGCCTGGGAGGGCACCGAGGCACGTTATGTAACGACGGGCCGGGCGATCGAGAACCTCGCCGGCCGGATCCGCGAGGCCGCCTCCGTGGACGACCTCACCTTCGAGCTCGCGGAGCTCACCGCGACGCACGACGGCATCGTCGCCTCGCTCGGTCTGGTCCTGCACGCGCTCGCCGACGCATACGACCGGTTCAGCAGGCCGTCCGATCCGCGCTGGGGTTCCCGCCTGCGCAGCGAGGCGGATCACGAACTGCAACTTCTCGCAACGGAGTTGAGGAGCGTACGTGCCACCCTCGCGGACCGCGCTACGCCCCCGGGCCGTCGCGGGCCTCACCCCCCGCCACCGGCTCCACCAACGTCTACCGCCTTCGGACGGACCCGATGACCTTCCCCCCTGTCCCCTCATCGAGGAGCCCATGTCCCTCCCCCGATCCTTCCCCGACGACGACCGCGATCTGGAATCGTTCGCCACCGTCCTCGCCGAGCACCTGCCCGGCAACTGGACGGTCGAGTACCACCCGCACCAAGGCGACGAGGACCAGTTCCGGCACGCCGAAGACGTCTGGGACCTCAACCTGGTCAGCGGCGCCATCGCCGAGTTCGTCCTGTGTGAGGACGCCCACCTGATCCGGCAGGACGGCACCCGCCTGTACGTCACGATCCGCCCGCTGCACGACGACGAGTTCCTGGTGGCGGCCATCGCCCCGACCGGATCGATCGCCGCCGAGGCGTTCGAAGGGGTCCGGGAGCCCGACGGAATCGCCGTGCCGGGCGATCCCGAGCGGGCCGCTCACGCCGTCACCGCCGACCTCCTGCCCCGCTACGAGGTCGCACTCGCCCAGGTCAGGCACGCCGTCATGAATCCCCCGCAGCCCGCTTCCCGCCCCGACACGACGGTCGTGATGACCTGGCGGGAGGACGGCTCCCTCGCGGCGACGACCACCGCCCGGCCCGCGTCCGAGGTGCTGCTCGCCGAGGGCTTCGTGTGGGAGACCGCCTCGAACGCCTACGTGCTGGCCGGCGACGACACCCGCGCCCAGGGCCACGCGGTCCAGGCCGCCGGCGCCCGGCTCGCCCGCCTCGGCATCGGTGTGGCGCTGCGAACGGCCCCCCGCCCCGCGGCTGATGTCTCCCTTCCCGCGTCCCAGCCCGGTGGCCGCGCGGCCCTTCGCCACCGGTGACGCAGGCCCGTACCCCGCGCCCGTCCGTTCCTCCGCTCGATCCGGTCCGCCGGCCTCGCCTCGCCGTCTTCGTTCTGCGCCGCTACCTGCGCGCGGCGGTGGTCAAGGCGGGCGGGACCAGCAGTCTTCCTGCCCGTCCGGCGCCGCCCTCCGGTCCGGCTGCGCCCGTCTCCCGCCGAACCCGCTGACCAGCTTCGCGGGCCAATCCCCTTGGAACGCCATGAACCCGCCCGTCACCGACGACGCCCTCCTCGACGCCATCGCCCAGCACCTCGACCAGCTCGCCAACCATCTGCTGCAGGCAGACGCTCGGCAGGCCGCACAGATCCTGGCGCGGGTCGTGGACCTGGAGGACGGTGTCCTTCGCAAGCTGACCGACCTCGTCACTGACTGCAGCCGGGCGTCCCGCAACCATGCCGCGGACGGACTGTTCCCGCCAGAGGCGTGGCTGGCCTTCGGCCGTGCCGGCAACACGCTGGCCAATGTCTCGGGCGACCTCGACCAGCATCGGAGCGCCTTCGAGCAGATCGGCAAACAGGCACCCGCCTCCGCGCCGCCGAAGGCCACCGCGTTCGTCGCCCGGGGGCGGCACCGGTGAGCAAACAGCGACAGAAGTGGTCTGGCTGGGGCGACCAGCAGGCCGCACAGCAGCACTACCTCATCGAGCCCCGCTACCTGGCCGGCGGCGGGGACCTGCGGCACATCACCGAATACCTGCGCGCCTCCGGCTGGAAGGACAGCACCCCCCGGTCGTCCGCCGCTCTCGTCTTCGGCTCTCCCGACGGGGCCGTCCGTGTCGCCTACCAGCCACCGGGCGGCTGGCAGATCCACGGCGCCGCCCAAGGGCACCAGCCGGCCTGGCAGGTCACGTTCACCGCGCAGACGCCGGTGGAGATCGTCGCCGGCCTCACCGACGCACTGACCAGGGAACGCTCCGCACACGCCCCCAACGTGTGGGCGCCGCTCTCCGAACACGGCTGGTCCACCGACACCGGCCAGGAGTACACCGCCGTCAGCCCCACCCGGGACGCCTTCGTCCAGTACGTCGGTACCGGCCCCGATCAGCACTGGTGGATCGGCGCCCGCAACGAGCACGGCGCGGTCTGGAATCTGCAGGCCGCCCCGACGACCCCGCTGCACCTGCTGCAGGGCCTGACCGAGGCTCTGGCCTCCCCCGAGCCGGTGATGCGACCGCGCGGACACGTGCCGCCGAGCAAGCGCATCCGGGTCACCTCCGTGTCCGTCCTTCCCGAACAGCTCAGAGGCTGGCAGCAGGCGCGCATCACCGCCGCCCGCGCCGCCACCTGGGCCCGCAACTCCGTCCGCGTCGCCCGGCCCCGTACCAAGGCACGCCAGCACATCCCCCACTGACCCCAGGACCCCCGTGCCTTCTCCGCTCTCATGTCCCACCGTTCCGGATCCGGCCGAGACCGGCGCCACCGAATTCACGCAGGCGGGCGCGTGGCTCTGAGCACCTCCCAGCGAGCCTCCTACAGCCGCGACCACCACTCGAAGATCCCGTTCCTCACCGAGCCCCGGCACCTCGCCGGCCCCGGCGACCCCCGGCACGTCACCCACGCGCTGCTCGCCGCCGGCTGGAGCGTCACCTCCGCCCCCGGCGACCCCCGCACCGTGCTGGCTGGCCCCGCCCAGGCCCGTCACCGGCTCGTCCTCGACCCGCTCTCCACCTCCTACTGGCAGATCGAATCCGCCGACTGGAGCTGGTGCGCGTCCTTCGGCCGGATGGTGCCCGCCGAGATCGTCGCCGGGTTCACCGACCGCCTCATCGCCGGGACCCCGCACGGCGGCATCGGCCCGTGGGCGCGGATGGAGGAGGCGGGCTGGGTCGTCGAGCGGCGGCCCGACGGCACCGCCGAAGCCTGCTCCTCCGGTCCCCATCAGATACGGGCCGACCTCGCCAAGGTCTACGACGACAACCCGGAGCAGACGGCCTGGAGGATCGAAGCCCTCCCGGAATACGGCGGGGCGCCTGTCTGGCGCATGTGGATCAGTGGCGCGATCCCGGAGCACTTGCTGGACGGCCTCGCCGAGCAGCTCGTCACCACCGCCCCCGTCGTCCGCGGCATGTACGACCCGGAGAGCCACGGCGCCCGGCAGGAGCCGAGCGGCCTTGCCCCGGAGGAGGCAGTCGAAGCGCACTTCGCCCGAGTCGACGCCTTCGACCGGCGGGCCCGGCCCCATCGCCGCACCCGGCCTGTGGTCTCCCTGCCCGCACCGACCGCGCCCTCCGCCCCCGCCTCCGTCTCCCTTCGCTGACCTTCGAAAGACCCCCCGTGCCCCACCGTTCTCCTTCCGTCCCCCCGCCCCCGGACCGCACACCACTGATCACCCGGCTCTCCACCTTCCTGCTGCAAGGCGACGCCGTGTTGGCCGCGTGGGAGCGGTTCGACGACGAGCACACCGACCTCGACGGGTGGCCGTACGACCAGGACGCCTACGACGCCCGGCAGGCCGAGAAGGACGCCGCCCTCTGGCGCCGCTTCTCTCCCCTGCGAGAGCAAGCCGCCGCCCTGCTGGACGCTGCCGAGACGTCCGCCGACCATCTCGCCGGGAAGTCCGGCCAGGCCCGCTGGAGCTGGCAGCTCGCTCATCTGCGCGGGGCCCTCGAACGGGTCGACACCGCCCACACCGAGTACGAGCGGGTGGTGGCCGATCCGTCCACCAGCGCCGAGGACCTCCTCGCAGCCTCCGCCGTACGCAACAGGCAAGCCTCCGAAGCCCTGGTCGACTGGCTCACCCACGGACGCGCCGTGCTGGAGATCCACGCCGCCACCGTGCGGGCCGGGCAGACCGGCATCCGCCTCACCACCCGCACACCGCACGCCGCCACAACGGCATCGCCCGCCCGCCGCCGCTGAACCCCCCTTCTCTCTCTTCCTCTTCCTCACCTCACTTTCTTGGAGCCCTTCGTGTCCCAGCGCCCGCTCGTCCTGGTCGTCGCCCCTGGCGATGACGTGTACCGCGGCTACTGCCTGCGCCAGGTCGCCGACGCCTACGACATCGCCGTCCTCACCACCGCCCCCCTCACCTGGGAGAAGCCGTACGTCGTCGACCACGAGACGGTGCCGGACTTCGACGACGTGGACGCCCTGCTCAACGCCGCCGAAGCCATCACCACGCGCCGGCCGGTCGCGGGCGTGCTGACCTGGAACGAGTCCCACCTGACCGCGGTCGCCCAGCTGGCCGAACGTCTCGGCCTGGCGGTCACGACCACGGAGTCGGTCCGCACCTGCCGGGACAAGGCCGCCAGCCGCGCCGCGTTCGCCCGCCACGGCGTGCCCTCCGCCCGCTCCGTAGCCGCCGCGTCCCTCGACGAGGCTCTCGCGGTCGCCGAGGCGATCGGCTTCCCCGTCGTGGTCAAGCCGGCGGCCGTGGGCGGCAGCATCGGCGTCATCAAGGCCGAGACCCGCGAGGACCTCGCCGAGGCGTACGCGTTCGCGACCCGCGGCGTGCAGCAGCACGGCGGCGACAACTGCAGCGTCCTCGTCGAGGAGTACCTGTCCGGCCCGGAGGTGAGCGTCGAGTGTGTCACCTACCAGGGCGTGACCACGCCGGTCGCCGTCACCCGCAAGGAACTCGGCAGCGAGCCGCTCTTCGAGGAGACCGGCCACACCCTCACGGCCGGCGACCCGCTCCTGGAGACCGTCGCCCCGATCGCCAAGGCCGCCGTGCGGGCGACCGGCGTGACCGGGGGCATCCAGCACGTGGAGATCCGTCTCACCCCCACGGGCCCGCGCGTGATCGAGGTCAATGGGCGGATCGGCGGCGACTGGATCGGCTGGGCCGTCGAGCAGGCCCTCGGCCTGCCCCTCGCCCGGATCGCCGCCGACATCGCCGTCGGCGCCGCCCCCGACCTGACGCCCACCCGCCAGCAGGCCGTCGCGATCCAGGTCCTGTATGCCCCGGCGTCCGGCACGCTCGCCCAGCGGAGCATCGCCTCCGGCTTCGCCGAGACGGCCGGCTGGGTCCACGGCCCGGCCTGGCTGATGGAGGAGGGCGACGAGGTCCTCCTCCCGCCCGAGGGCGACCTGGACTCCTCCCGCGTGGGCCTGATCGCGACGTACGCCGACACCATCGGTCTCGCCATCGCCCGCCGCAGCGCCACCAACGGCCACATCGCCCTCGCCGTCGACGCTCCTGCCCCGGGCCGCCCGTGACCGAGACCGCCCGGCAGCCCGCACTCGCCCAGGTCTCGCCCCGGTACCTCGCCGGAGGCGGTGACCCCCGCTGGGTCACCGCGCCCCTCCAGCAGGTCTACCGGTGGCAGATCGCGCACCTCCCCCTCAGCCCGGTGGTGCGTGTCATCCCCCGCGACCGCAAGGCCGAACTGCACCTGTCGCCCGACCCCGACCAGCCCTGGTGGATCCTGCGGCACCTCGGGGCCGGCGAGGAGGAGCCCTGGACGATGTCGTTCGGGGCCCGCACACCGGCTGAGATCATCACGGCGGCGACCACCGCCTACGCCGCCGGTCCCACGCCCGAAGACCTCCTCGATCCCGTCACGGTCCTCGAACAGGCCGGCTGGCCCTCGCGCCACCAACGGCACTTCGACTCCCCCGACGGGCACGTCCACATCGGCCGTCTCGCCAACGGCTCGTGGCACATCAAGGTCACCGCCGGCATGGAACCCTGGCGGATCTCGCAGCAGCAAGTGGCCGTCTGGGAAGCGCACTTCACCGAGCACACCCCGCCGCACGTGGTCGCCGCGTTCCTCACCGACCTCGTCTCCCCCGACCCGGTCCTGCGCCACGAACGGACCATGGCCCCCGCGCTGCGGTACAGCGTCCGCATCCAGCGCGAACGCGTCCCGGCCCAGCAGGCGGAGGCAACGCTGTGGGCCCGGGTCGACCAGCTCTTCCCCCTGAGCACCAGCCGCGAGCTACCGCCCTCCCCTCAGCGCCCGGGCAGTCCCCTCCCTCGCCGTACCCGGTGAGCACCATCCCGACCGAAGGAACCACTCTGACCGCCCCGTTCCCCTATCGCGCCGACCAGCACGCCGCCGCCCTCCAGGCACTGGCGGTGTTCGTGGTGCAGAGCGAGATGATCCTCGCCTCCTGGGACTCCTACTCCGAGAAGCACACCGACACCGACGGCCGGCCGTACGACGACGAGTCGTACGGCTGGCGCAAGGTTCAGCGAGACGCCCAGACCTGGCGCGCTTTCGAGCCCGTCCGCCGCTCGGCGCGCTACCTCCTCGCCACGGCGCGGTTCCAGCTGCAGCACATCGCCGCCGGCGACATCGAGCCCCGCTGGCCGTGGCAGCTGTCCGAGCTCGCCAAGGCGCTCGACCGCCTGGAGGCTCTGCGCACCGAGTGGGCCAAGGCCCGCGAGGACCGGCGCATCTCCCAGCCGGCGCATGCCCAGTTCATCGACGCTCTGGCCGAACGCAATGCGGAGGCGTGGAGCGAACTGGACACCTGGGCCATCCACGGACACGCCCTCCTCGACCTGCACTTCGTCGCCCTCAAAGCCACCGCCCCTGCCCCCATCGCCGTCGCGGACCCCACCTGTCTGCCCACCACCAGCCGGTCGGCGGTGAGGCGCTGATGACCAAGCACGAGCTGGTCGACCAGGCGCTGGTGTCCCCCGTCTACCTCGCCGGCCCCGGCGACCCGGCCTGGGTCACCGTGCCTCTGACCACGGTGTCCGGCTGGACGGCGCTGAACGCCCCCCTCGTTCCTCATGTCGTGCTGACCGGTCCCCTTTCCAAGAGCGAGCTTCGTCTGGAGCCGGTGCTGGAGGGGCCGTGGTGGCATGTGTCGCACCGAGACGGCCGCACCGGAACGAACTGGCACGCCTCCTTCGACGGGTCCACGCCTGTCGAACTGATCGCCGCCGTCACCGACGCCCTGACCCACCCCGGCTACCCCCTGCGGCAGCCGGTCGACCCCTACGAGCCCCTGCGGCAGGCAGGCTGGACCGTCGTCCCCGGCCGGGGGGCCTTCCTTTCCCCGGAGGGACACGTCCGCGGCGGCCGGAACACCCTCGCCGGCAGCCGCTCCTGGCGGATCACCGCCAGACTCGACGAGGACGACCCCCTGTGGCATGCCTTCCTGTCCGCAGGCACACCCACCGTCATCCTGGCCTCGCTCTTCAAGGCCCTCGCCTCCCCAGAACCGGCACGGCGCTCCGCCGAGCAGATGAAGGGCTTCCCGCGCCGCGGGATCACCCTGGAGTGGGAACGGCGGCCGGCCGAGCACGTCGCCCGGGCCCTGCCCGAGCGGGTCGAGCAGCTCACCTCCCGGCGCGCGGCTCCCTCGCCACCGCCGTCTCCAGCCGGTGGACCCGGTCTCGCCGCGGCAGGGCGGAGGATTCGGTGACCGACATGATCGACCAGGCGCTCATCTCACCCCGCTACCTCGCCGGCCCCGGCGACGCGGCCTGGGTGACCGTCCCCCTACACGAGGCCGCTGGCTGGAGCCACGGACACGAGCCCCTGCTGCCCCGGGTCCTCCTCTCCAGTCCGGACCAGAAGACACTCCTGCGACTCGAGCCCGCACCCGGCGACCAGTGGTGGCGGATCATCCACAACGGCGGCAGCGCTGCCACCAGTTGGTACGCATCCTTCGGCGCGCGGACCCCCGTCGAGCTGATCGCCGCGGTCACCGACACCCTGACCGACCCTGCCTACAACGAGCGGGCCGTCGCCGATCCCACTCAGCCGCTGCGCCAGGCCGGGTGGGAGACGGCGCCCTCCGGCGAGTTCCGCTCCCCCGACAACATCGTGACGGGCGAGCGGATCACCTTCTCCGGCATGACCAGCTGGTTCATCACCGCCGCCCTCGACCAGGACCACACGGTCTGGCAGGCGCGCTTCGACGGCCGCGCCCCCGCCAGCGTCGTAACGGCCTTCACCCAGGCACTGGCCGTCGCAGAGCCGCTGCCGAGAACGCACGAGCAGACCCTCGGCCTCAGCAGGCAGCGTCTGACCCTTCACTGGCAGCAGGCGACGCCCGAGACCTTCGCCTCCGCGCTGCCCGTCCGCGTGCAGCGCCTGGCCGCCCGCCGAAGCAGCAAGCCGTCACCGGCGCCGCAGCCACCTCGGGCGACGCCGCGCCGTACCCACTGACCACCTCAACACCGGCCCTCCCCGGCACCGCCAAGGAACCACTGCCCCTTGCCCAGTCCCTCTTCCTCCAGCTCCGACGGCTATGACATAGCCCTGAAGATCGGCATCGCCGTCTTCGCCATCGGCTTCCCCCTCGCCAACTTCGCCTGGCTGGCCGGGAACGTCGCCGCCCGGTTGTCCGGGACCACCCCGTGGGTGTCCTACCGCCCGGCTGACGCGCTCCTCCATCCCGACCAGCTCTGGCCCGCAGCAGGAGAAACGTCCCTGCTCGTCGCCACCCGTATCGTCCCTGTCCTGCTGACGCTGGCCCTCGCCGCCGGCGCGGGCGTCCTGTGGCTCCGCTACAAGAACCGGTCCGGCGGCGGGAAGAAGACCGTCGACGGGATGGCGACGGTCCGCGACATCCAGCCGCTGCTCGCCAAGGCCGTCGAGGACAAGGCCCGCTCCTTGCGGCCGAGCCTGAAGCACGCCAAGCACATCGAACCCCGCGACGCCGGCATCCTCGTCGGTAACCTCGCCGGGACCCGCCACGAGGTCCGCATGGGCTTCGAGGACGTGGCCGTCGCGATCATGGCCCCGCGCTCCGGCAAGACGACTTCCCTCGCGATCCCCTCGATCCTCGCCGCGCCCGGACCGGTCCTGCTCACCTCCAACAAGGCGGCAGGCGACGCCTTTACGGCGACCTTCGACGCCCGTGCCGCCGTGGGGCGGGTGTGGTCGATGGACCCGCAGCAGATCGCCCACGCCGCCCGCGAGATGTGGTGGAACCCCCTCGCCGACGCGAAGACCCTCGACGGCGCCAACCGGCTGGCCGGGCACTTCCTCGCCGCGAGCGTGGACGCGAGCCAGCAGGGCGACTTCTGGTCCAAGGCCGGCAGCAACATCCTCAGCCAGTTGTTCCTGGCCGCCGCCCTGGATGAGCGGCCGATCACCGACGTGATGCAGTGGCTGGCCTTCCCCGCCGACCGGCGCCCGCTCGACATCCTGCGCGACCACAAGTTCACCGCGGTCGCCTCCCAGTTGAAGGGCACGGTGGAGGGGCCGCCGGAGACCCGGGATGGGATCTACGAGACCGCGAGGCAGTATGCCTCCGCCCTGCTCAACTCCGAGATCGCCGCCTGGGTCACCCCTCAGAAGGACATCCCCGAGTTCCGGCCGACCAACTTCGTGACGAGCAACGACTCGTTGTTCCTGCTGTCGAAGGACGGCGGCGGCGGCGCGAGCGCGCTGATCGCAGCGTGCGCCGACAGCGTGATGCGGGCCGCGACCGCCCAGGCAGAACGCGCCGGCGGCCGACTCGACCCGCCGATGCTCGCGATCCTCGACGAGGCCGCCAACGTCTGCAAGATCTCGGACTTGCCCGACCTGTACTCCCACCTCGGATCGCGCGGGATCATCCCGATCACGATCCTGCAGTCCTACCGCCAGGGCCAGAAAGTCTGGGGGGACACGGGCATGGACGCCATGTGGAGCGCGGCCACCGTGAAGATCATCGGCAGCGGGATCGACGACCCCGATTTCGCGGACAAGCTCAGCAGGATGGTCGGCGACCACGACGTCGAAACCGTCTCCACCTCGCACTCCGAGTCCGGGAAGTCGACCTCGGTGTCGATGCGGCAGGAGCGGATCCTGCCGGCCGACGCGATCCGCGCCCTGCCCAAGGGCAGCGCGTTGTGCCTGGCCACCGGCATGCGCGTCGCCATGCTCGACCTGCGCCCCTGGTACGCCGAGCCCGGCGCCGACGAACTCGCCGCCGCCTCCGCCCGTGCCTCGAAGGCCATCACCGCCCGGGCCCTCGCCAAGACCGCCCCTCGGCAGGACGACTACGACTCAGCGGCGTGACCAGCCGTCCCCGGCCGCGGGTGCACGCCCTCAGCACGTCGCGATCGGGTTCGCCATGGCCGCCGGACCTCCCATCCCCGAAAGGATCTCCTCCCATCACACCCTCATCCGCTTCGGACACCGCTGCACCGTTCCGGGAACTCGCCACCCACTTCGCGAAGCTGCGCGCCCAAGTCGACGCCGTGGAAAAGGCGCCGGGTCCCGGGTTCCTCTCCACGGTCACGCCGCTCCTCCTGGAATCCCAGCAACTGACGAGACAGCTCGTCACAGCGTTGTCGCGGCTCAGCACGAGCGAGTACGTCACCGTGCCCGGCAGCCGCAGCACCCTGGACACCCTCACCGCCACCGTCTCCAGCGCGGCCCTCGTGACCACCCACCTCGCCCAGGCCATTTCCGTCAATCCTCTGATCGGCGCGAGCCTTCCCGGCGCGGCGGTCGACGAGAAGGCCGTCCGTCAGGCCCGCGAGACCGATGCCGAGAGCGGCATCGTGGAGTGCCTGGCCGAAGCCTTCCACGACCTCGACCTCACCGTCACCTGCTGCTCCTACGCCGCCACCAGCATCGGCCGCGCCCTCGAACGCGCGGAGGCGGCCATGCCTCTGCCCAAGCTCAACACCAAGCAGACGACCGCCCTTGAGGACCTGGCCCAGGGCGAAGGGCGACGGTACGAGGACAGCTTCGGCCACAAGACCAAGGTCTACGTCTCCGGAGGGTCCTCCGTCCATCCGGCCACCTTCGCCTTCTTCGAGAAGTACCGCCTGGTCCAGGTCGAGGCCGCCACCTCTGACCGCCAGGGCCAGCGGGTGACCGTCACGGACCGCGCCCGGCGGCTTCTCGCCCAGTCCCGTCCGGCCACTCCCACAGGCCGGCCCGCTCCTGTCGCACAGACGGCGATGGCCGGACGGTCGAGGTGAGGGCCATGACCGATGAGCAGGGCCGGTTCCTGGTCTCACCGCGGCACCTGGCCGGAGCCGGGGACCGTCTCGCCGACGTCCTCGGGCCGCTGATCCACGTTTTCGGGTGGTCCTGGACTCACGATCGGGAGACCGGGCAGGTCACCGTGGTCAGTCCCGACGACACGCTCCAGGTGGATTTCTCGCCCTCCCGCCTGGACGGTATGTGGTGGACGATCGCCCGCAACGACCTGGCCTGGAAGATCACCGCTACGCGGCAGACGCCGCTGGAGGCCCTCGCCGGCGTCACCCAGGCGCTGCCCCAACTGCTGGGCGACATGCGGCACGCGGACCGCATCCCGCTGACGGAATGTTCCGTCGCCGACATCGCCGACCTGTACGACTGGACCGCGGGCACAGGGTCGTACACCTCTCCCGACGGGCACTGCACCATGCACCACACGCCCGGCCAGCCGTGGCGGGTGGAGCACTCCGTGTTCGACGGATTCGACACCCACTGGGCCGTCCACGCCACGGGCGCCGTCCCGGTCCAGCTCCCGGCCCAGTTCCTCACCTTCCTGGCCACGCCCGACCCGGTGGAGCGCACCCTCGCGGACGTCCCGTACCTGGCCCGGAGCGAGGCCCGGCTGACCTCGCTCACCGGTCTCCCCTCGGGGCTCGGGGCGCAGGTCGTCCACGCCCTCGGAGATCTGCCCACCAACGGGGAGGGGCGCCGGCGATGACGAGCCCTTCGGATTCCCGCCCTTTGCTGCCGGCCGAGCTTGCCCCCGCCCACGTCCTGCTGCTGGCGGAGGAGGTCACCATGTTCCGGGACCGCCTTTCCACACTGGAGTTCTCCAGGCCGGCCGCTCCGCCGGAAGCCCTGGCACACGCAGGACGCGCCGACGACCTCGCCGATACCGCAAGGGCGGTGAGGACCGAGATCGGCAAGGTCCGGCTCTACGTGAGCCCCGCGGTAGAGGACGCGTACAGCCGCATTCGGCTTCTGGAGACCCAGGCGGCCCTCGCGGGCGAGCACCTGCGGCTGGTCCATGCCTACCTCGTCCAGGTGTCGCCCCAGGAGCGCGCCCACCGGCCCTACCCGCGCGGCCGGGTCCTCGACACCCTCCTCGAAGCCGGCCACCACCTGCAGGAAGCGTCCCTGCTGACCTCGCTCGGCGCCTCCGACACCCTGCGTGCCGCTACGGATTTCGCGGGTGCGCTCCGCGCCCAGAAGCTGATCGACGGCAGGCCGCAGGCGATGTCGCCCACGCAGTACCAGGCGCTGCGCGCCATCGCGACCGGACGCCTGAGCGTCGAGGACACCGGTGGCCGCGAGTGGGCGTGGATGAGGGACGCGTCGTTCTCGATTGCCACGGTCCGGTCCCTGGAGTCACGCGGCTGGGTCCGCCGGGAGGCACATCACCCCTGGCCCGGGGCGCGGACCGCCCGTCTGTACCTCACCGAGGCCGGCCGCATTGCTCTCGCCTCCTGGCTCGGCCGTGTCCCCGTCGCCTCCCGCCCGGCCGCACTCGCCACCCGGGCAAGCCGGACGCCCGTCCGCTGAGCCGTACTCCCACCCCCCGATCCGAAGGCAGCCCCCCATGTCCCGTCACCTCCCTCAGGCCCCCCATTACGAGGTCTGCCTGCAGATGCTGACCCTCGCGACGAAGGCCGCCCAGTGCTTCGACGTGCTCGACGACCGCTCGCTGGCTTCTCCGCAGGCGACCGGGCGGATCGCCCGGCAGGTCACGGCGGTCACCTCGCTCGCCGAGGACGCCGCGGCCGTCGGCACGGCCCACCTGGGCCTGCCGATGTCCCTCATCGACCACACCGACCACACGGTCGCCTCCCGGCTGACCCAGCTCCAGGTGGTGGCGAAGGCGGCGGCCGAAGCCCTGCGGAGCGCCGCCGAGAGCACCGACCCCGTCTCGATGACCGCCGCGGACACCAGGCTGACCCACGTCCAGGCGGCCCGGGACCTGCTTGCCACCGCGGCCTCCGACCTCCTCGCCTGCGCCGCGCGCGTCGCCGCCGAGATGGAGCGCTACCGGAACAACTACGCCGTCCCCGAGGCCCACCACCAAATGAGCGCCGACCAGTTCAAGGCCCTGAGGCTCATTGCGACCGGGGTCGTCTCGATCGACGAGGACGGCCAGCCCTGGGTGGGAATGGACAAGACCGCCGTCCACCCGAGCGCGATCCGCGCTCTCGACCAGCAGGGGCTCATCGAGCCTGTGCCCTGCGCGTCCTGGGCCGAGGAAATCCGCGTCCTGCCCAGCCCGATGGGACGGCTCGTCCTGGCAGCCACCCTCGGCCGGCCGGAGCACCCTGCCGCCGAAGCGCCGTCGGTGCCCAGCCCGCTGCCGGCCGGGCCCGTCGCCTCCGCGGCGAGAGCCCGCCGATGACTGCAGATCACCCGCAGGAAGCCGGTGCGCGATACGCCGGGCGGTCCCCCGGCGCGACCGTCTCCTTCATCGAGCAGCTCCTGTCCTTCGGGACGGACCACATCCTCCAGCACGACCTGCTGGCCTCACCGGCCCTCACCACCCCCAAGGGAGCCCCCGAGATCACCGTCCGAGCCGCCACGGCGCTGTCCCTGGCCCGGCGCGCGCTGGACCTGCAGGAGGGCCTCGCCGGCCTGCCGCTCCACCAGGGCCAGACCTTCAGGTCGGTCCAGGCGCGGCTGCGGCAGCTCGCCATGCTCGCCACCGACTCCAGCGAGGCCCTGGCCAACGCCGCCGACGCCCTCGCCCCGGTCCGCGGGATCACGAGCCTGGAGGAGCTGGGCGCCCCGTGGGCGATGGAAGCCCGGAGGCTGGCCCGGGACGCCGTCGCCGCAGGCCGCGACTTCATGGCCTTCGGGGCGCAGGACTGCCTCGCCGCCGCGGAAGCGCTCGCCGCCGACCTACGGCAGCGGGGTTCCTGCCTCTCGAAGCGGCCCGCGGGCCTGTCGCCTGCTCAGCACGCCGGCCTGCGGGCCATCGCCCTCGGTCATGTCGCCGTGAGCGACGACAAGACGGTGCACCTGCACGGCGCGAGCCGCCCCGTGGCTATCACCACGATCCGCTCCCTGGAAGCACGCGGCCTGACCACCCGCGAGGTCTCCCCGCTCCACTGGTTCTGGTCCCGCTGCATCCCCACACCAGCCGGGCACCGCGCCCTCGCGGCCACGCTCACCGCGCCAGCCACCTTCCTGTCGGCGTCCGCCCCGGCCTCCCGGCCAAGCCGCCCGACCCCGCACACCACGAACCTCTGACCCCTGGCGAAACGCCGAGGTACACACCCACGGAGATTCCCCTGACCACCACCCTGGCGCTCGCCCTCTACGACACAGCCGGCCGAATCGACCGCCTGCGTTTCCAGCTCCAGACGCTGCCGCCGGCCCCCAAGACCCCGGCAGCGGACGGCGTCTCCGCACTCGTCGTCGATCTGGTCACCATCACCATGGACGTGACCACCCACATCAAGAGCTGCTTGTCCGAGCTGTCCGCCGGCACCTCGCCGAAGACGGCGCTCAGGGCCTACAGCGGCGCGCTGGCGCCGCTGGGCGAGGCGCTGACAGAACTCGGCCGCATGCATGCCGAGATCACACACTGGAACTTCAGCGCAGACGCCACGCGCCAACTCGGCTCGATGGGGACGGTACTTCCGTCCCAGCGCGTGATCGATGCGGTATCCGGCTGCCGTGAGGCAGTCGACGAGATCCTCGACGCGACGGCCATCGACCTCCGGACCAGCGCGACCGAGCTGGCGTCCCCTCCCTCGCTTCCCCGGTCCGGCGCTCCCGCACGCACGCTCCCCGCCACCGGCCCCGCACCGGCTTCGCTTCCCGCTGCCCTCCCCGCAGCGAAACGCCGCTGACGCCACCGCGGCAAGCCCCGGCCCCGTCCACGCCCCTTCCTCGCCGAGCCCGCTCCCGCCCCCAGGAGCCGCTTCTCCGCCCCCTCATCCAAGGATTTTCCAAATTTCCACCTCGCCCCAGTTCCGCGCTCTTTCCCTTGGCGCCGGCGTCCAGTCCAGCGCCCTGCTCGCCCTATCCGCAGAAGGAGTTCTCCCGAAAGTCGATTACGCGATCTTCGCCGATACCGGTTGGGAGCCCCGAAGCGTCTATGCACACCTTGACCGTCTCGAACAGGAAATCGCCGCACCGGCCGGAATACCCATTCTCCGGGTCTCCTCCGGAAACATTCGCAACGACGCTCTGGACCCCGATCACCGCTTCGCTTCGATGCCGCTCTACATCCTCAACGCGGACGGCCGACCTGGGATGACCCGGCGCCAGTGCAGCGGGGAGTATAAGGTCAAGCCCATCAAGAAGGAAGTCCGCAAGCTCCTCGGATACCCGTATCCGACGCGGGTCCCGAAGGATGTCTTCGTCGAGCAGTGGATCGGGATATCCACCGACGAATTCCATCGCGCCAAGGACGCGGACGTGAAGTACATGCGCAACCGGCACCCGCTGATCGACATGGACTGGACGCGCTCCGACTGCATCCGCTATCTCACCTCTCTCGGGCTCGCGGACACCCCGAAATCGAGTTGCCTGGGCTGCCCGTTCCACGGAAATGCCCAGTGGCGACAAATCCGTGACACCTCGCCCGACGAATGGGCGGACGTCGTCGAGTTCGACGCCGCGATCCGGAAGGGCAACGCCCGCGCCAACGCGACGGGGAACGCCCTGCTGGGCCAGGCGTTCCTGCACCGCTCGCGCGTCCCCCTCGGCCAGGCCCCGATCGACCACGTCACCAGGGCCGAGCGCGCCGCCCTCGACGCCGCGGCGGAAGCCGAGGCCGACGCCGCCGAACTGGGCGTGGTGAATGGCTGCTCGCCCTGGAGCTGCCGGGGGGACGAGCCGGAGCAGGACGACTTCGGACTCGCGTCGTGATCCCCCCGAAGGGGCTTGTCCTTGATCTTTTTGCTGGACCTGGTGGTTGGAGCGTGCCTCTGCACCGCTTCGGGATCCGGGACGTCGGACTGGAGTGGGACGAGTGGGCGTGCCGGACGCGGGCGGCGGCCGGCCTGCTGACGATCCGCACCGACGTGGCCGCGTATCCGGTGCACGTCTTCGCCGGCCGGGTCCGGGGGTTCATCGCCTCGCCCCCGTGCCAGGCATGGAGCCGGGCGGGAAAACGGCTCGGGCTGCTCGACCAGGACCTCGTCCACCAGGCGGTCGCCGACCTCGCCGCCGGCATCGACACCCGCACCAAGCTCCTGGCCGCCTGCCGGGACGAACGCTCCCTGCTCGCAGCCGAGCCGATGCGCTACCTCCACGCCCTGAATGCCGTGGGCGAGCCGGAGTGGGTGGCCATGGAGGAGGTGCCCGACGTGCTGCCGCTGTGGAGGCAGTACGCGCAGATCCTGAGGTCCTGGGGCTTCTCCGTGTGGTGCGGCATCCTCAACTCCGCGGACTACGGGGTGCCCCAGACCCGGCGGCGGGCGATCCTGGTCGCCTCCCGTGTCCGTACCGCCGAACCCCCGACGCCGACCCACGCCCAGGTCGCCGAACCCGAGAGCCTCTTCGGACCGGGCCGCACCCGCTGGGTGTCGATGGCCGAGGCTCTGGGCTGGGGGGCGACCGACCGGCCCGTCCCGACCGTCTGCGCCGGCGGCGGGCCCGGCGGCGGCCCCGAACCCTTCCCCTCCGGGGCCCGCAAGACCCTCGTCGCCGCCCGGGCGCGCGGAACCTGGACGGCTCCCCCGGCCGTCGAGGACGTCGTCCTCAAGCCCCAGACCCGCGGAGCGGGGTGGACCGCCCGTCATGGTGCCCGCGGCGACAGCCCCGCCACCGGACCGGCCCCCACCTGCACCGGGAAGACCGGCCACTGGACGTGGTCCCTGCGCAGCAACAACCAGCCCAACGCCACCGTACGGCCCCTCGACGAGCCGGCCGGGACGCTGTTCTTCGGGCACCGCGCCAACGAATGCACCTGGATCGCCACACCAGTCCCTGCCGGGAACGAAGACGCGCCGACTCCAGCGCCGATCAGGATCACCGCCGCCGAGGCGGGCATGCTGCAGACCTTCCCCGCCGACTACCCGTGGGCCGGGAACAAGGGCCAGCAGTTCTCCCAGATCGGCAACGCCGTCCCCCCGAGGTTGGCAGCGCACATCCTCGCCCCACATCTCGACCGCACCCTCACCACCGACGACTTCACCCTGGCCGCCTGATGTCCCACAGCCCCGATCCCAACGAGGACGACCTCGGCACGATCCCGGCGTCGCACCCGGTGTTCCACGCCGAGCAAGCCCTCCTCGGCGCGCTCCTCTTCGACCCACGCCTCCTCGGCGACGTGACCGGCATCTCCGCCGACTCCTGGAGCACCGCCGCGCACGCCAGTTTGTTCGCCGCGATCAGCACCCTGCCGCCGCCCGATCCCAACGAACACAGGAAGACCACCGCGTGGCTCACCCAGGTGCTCGCCGCGGCCCGGGAGGAGGCACGCGGTCTGAGCGCCTCCTACCTGCACACCCTCATCCAGGTCTGTCCCTGGCCCCGGCACGCGGCGGCCTACGCGCGGATGGTCGAGGCCGAGCACGCCCGCCGCCGCCTCCGGGACGCCACCGGCCTCCTCGTCCAAACGGTCCACGACGTCTCCCTGCCGGAGCCCGTCGAGGCAGTGCTCGCCGAGGCCGACGCGCTCGCCGCCGTGGTGGACGACATCGCCACACGCTTCCCGCCCCGCGCCGGCATCCTGCCCCGCACCCCGGTACCCCCGCCGAACGCCGCGGCCGACCCCACCGAAGCGGTGGAGGAGGAGCAGCTCCTGCTCGCCACCGCCACCGCCCGCCCCGCCGACATCGAGTCCGTGCGGTGGCTGCTTGCCGAGGACTTCACCCAGCCCCTGCACGCCGGCTTGTGGCAGTGCCTCACCGCCCTCGCCCGGCGGCACGAGCCCGTCGACCCCGTCACCGTCCTGTGGGAGGCCCAGCAGCGCGGCCTGCTGCACGACGGAAGTGAGCCGAGCGGCGTACTCCGTCTCCTCGCCGAGCCCGCCGGGTCCGTCGGGCACTGGGGCCAGCGTGCCCTCACGCGCTCGCTCCTGGCCGCCGCCGACCAGGCCGGTCGGCGCATCCAGGCGTACTCCGACGACCCGATGAACACACCGTTCCAGCTCGTCGCCGGTGCTCGCCGGGCCCTCGCCGACATCGGCGCCATCCGCACCCGCTGGCAGCACGCCACCGGGCACGCCCTCCCCCCGCCGGCGCGAGCCGCACGCGCCGGACCCGCGGCCCGCCGCGCCCCCGCCGTCTCGCCGCCGGCACGTCCCGTCGCCGCCGGCCGGACCCCCTGATCCCCGAAAGGCCCCGATGCCGTACGCCCCCGCCAACGCCCACATCCACTTCGCCCTCCACCCCGACCACCATCCCGCCGTCATCGCCACCACGACAGGCCCCACGGCCGACGCCGCCCGCTCCCACCTCCACGACCTCGGATGGCGCAGCACCGGCCCGGCCACGATGGTGCTGGCCCGCATCGACTGCGAAGAGCCCCACTACACCGCCCAGGCCGCCGAGCAGCTCCGGCGGTACGGCTTCACCACCGAGATCGACCCCGCTCTCCAGGAGGAGATCGACACCGAGTGGACCTGGGCGAACTACCCCATGCCCTGGTGCACCCGCGAGGAGATCCGCGAGGTCGGCGCCGCGGCCCAGCGCATCCACGACGACATCGCCGCCGGCCGCCTGGTCATCCACCTGCACGCTCACGACGGCCACACCATCGTGGCCGTCGGCTCCTACAAGGAAGGCGTCCGGCGGCACGTGCACCTCCACGGCGAGGACCACCTCCGGCAGGAGACCGACCTCGCCTTCGGCACCGAAGCGGAGGCCGTCGCCGAGTTCCACCGCCTCTACGGCGTCGCCGTCCGCCCCGGCCCCGCCCCGCTCACCAGCCGAGAGCAGGCCGTCCGCCAGCTCCTCGCGGGCAAACCCCCGTCCGCCGCCGAGGAGACCCCTGCCCCCGCAGCCGAACCGCCGGCCGCGGAGCCCGGCGAGCACGAGGCGTTCCTCTCCGCCCTCTTCGACAAGAACCGCCAGTGGGAGAAGTACCGCCCCTTCGACGAAACGACCATCGCCTCCCACGAATCCCTCACCGTACGAGCCGAGTTCGACCACGAAGCACGCCACCGCACCGACGTCGCCTGGACGATCGCCGAGTACGACGGCCCCGTCGGCGAGCGCCTCTGGCACGCCACCCTCACCGCCGGCACCCCCGTCCCCCTCATCCGCACGATCCTCCAGCACCTCGACGCCCCGCCGCTCAGCACCGCGGACCACCCGGACAACGTCCTCCACGGCGCCGCCTGGCACCCGGCGAGCCACCCCGCCCGCACCACCTGGACGGCACCGGACCGGACCATCACCTTCGAGTCCACCCCGCACGCCACGGCGGACCGATGGACGCTGTACGGCGGGGAAGACCTCGACCGGGCGGCGTGGACCCTCCATCTCTCCGCCGGCGTTCCCCACACCCTCCTGGCCGAGCTCGCCCAGACCGCCGCAGACCTGTTTCCGTCACCCACACGGCCGACTCCGAGGCCGCTTCCGGCGCCCGCCCGCGGGCTTCCCGCAGCCGTGCCCACCCAGCGCGCCCGCGGCCGGTAACCGGACCCGTCTCGACCGCCGCCGACGCTCAGCGCTTGCCCACCGACTCTGACCTGCACAGATGCGGCTCCGACCTGGCAGGTTCCGCCCGGCGAACTAGCTTTAAGGGAGCGTGCTAGCTAGATTAGGAGGGTGATTACGACTTGACGCACCCACTAATTACGCGTCAAGTCATTAGGGTCACACTGTCGGCGCTAAATTAACGTCGCCGACTACGAAGCCAACTTTAAGCGGCGGAAGATTAGCAATGTTGCCCGCGACGCAGATTAGTAATCTCGCCGCCGCAAAAGTTTGGGGCCGACGCGGACGAGAACGTCCACGCCGACCCCTCCCGGACGGCCGTCCGGGACCGGGTAGGCTCCGGTCCCGGACGGCGTCAGACCCTGAGGAAGACCAGCAGCGTCATGCCGCTGACCATCGCAGACATCACCGACGCCATGATGGCGCAGATGACCTCCACCCTCTGTAGCCCCTTCAAGGGGCTACCTCCTGACGGGTGTTCGGGCTCCCGCCCCGCTGAACCACACATGGGTCCACCTTCCTGTGAGGGGCACGCCGGTTGCGCGCCCCAGGCAGGTGGCTCGGCATACCGAGCCACCCGTGCGGAGCACGAGCCAGGCCCCCCGCAAGGAACGGGGCGACAGGGCCCCACGATAGCCGTTCTTGAACCCTCCATGCGACCTTCTGGATACGCCTGGAAAAGAAATTCCCGGCGCGCGCACTCGATGCTTACGCACGCGCCAGAACGCAGCCGACTTCCACTCGTGCCGCCTATCGGGATTCAATAGGAACCGTGACCGGCAGGTGCCCACGGGGCGTCCTGCAGTACGGTGTGGCGGCATGACGGTGCTGATCATCGGCGCCAGCGGGTTCCTCGGGACCGAGCTGGTGCGACAGGCCCGGGCTGCGGGCCAGGCCACAGCCGCGACGTTCAACTCCCGCCCCGGCGAACCGGCCAGCGCCACCTGGCACCAGCTGGACTTACGCGATGCGCGTCGCCTCGACGAGGTTCTCGACGCCGTGACCCCTACCGCGGTGATCAATGCATCCAGCGGCGACGCCGACTGGGCGGTCACCGCCGACGGCTCGCTCCGCCTCACCGTGGCGGCGGCGAGCAGGGGAATCCGCCTGGTGCACGTGTCCAGCGACGCGATCTTCTCCGGTGCTGACGTCCACTACACCGAGACCGCCCTCCCCGACCCCGTCACCCCGTACGGGGCCGCAAAGGCCACCGCCGAGACGGCCGTACGCGTCCTTCACCCCGGCGCGGCCGTCGCCCGCACCTCGCTGATCATCGGCGACGGCGGTTCCGCACACGAACGCATCGTCCACGAACTCGCCGCCGGCACGCGGGAAGGCGCCCTGTTCACGGACGACATCCGCTGCCCCGTCCATGTCGCCGATCTGGCAGCTGCCCTGTGGGAGCTTGCGCTGAGCGACGCGACCGGCGTCTTCCACCTGGCCGGCCCCGACGCCGTCAGCCGCTTCACCCTCGGCGTCCTCGTCGCCCGCCGCGACGGCCTCGACCCCGCCCTTCTCCCCGCCGGCCGCCGAGCGGACAGCAGCCTGCCCGGCGCCCTGGACGTACGCCTCGACAGCCGTGCCACTCAGCGACAGCTGGGCACCCGGCTCCGCGGAGTACGAGAGTTCCTAGGGAACGGCTGACGAGGGACGGTCTTATCCGACCGGCTTCATGGCCCCCTGCTGTGGGCTGGGGCGCTCCACCCGATGCCGGCCGGGTGGGAGGCGCTCCACTGCGACGGAGAGGTCTCCCTGAACCGGGCGTCACGTCCCGTCGGGCTCCGCTTTCGGCTGGCTGCGGGCACGCCGTAGCTCACGGATTCGATCCTGCGCGGCGAGCAGCCGCCGGCTCTCCTCTTTCAGGGACAGCGCGCCGTCCTGCTTCTGCTGTGTGGTCTGCTGCTTCGCGGCCCGGCGCTTCGTCGTGAAGGCCGCCGCCTTCTTCTCGCACTCCTCATGGACCGGCTTCCCGCGGCTTGGCCCCTGCTCCCGGCTGACCCACACCTTCCCGGTGATCTTGCCGCCGCACATCGCGCACACTGCCGGACCGCGTCGGCGCGGCTGCGGGGTCGCCTTCTTCGCCGGCTTTGCAGGCTGGACCTCGACCGTGCCGTCCGCACGGGTCACGGTCACCTCGGAGGCTGGGGTCACGTCATACGACCGCAGGTCACCGGGAGTCGCCCGGTGCTGCTGGCCCTTCCTGCCCGCGCGCCCTCGCGGGATACGGCTGCTCATGACCACAGCCTAGAGGTCCCTGATATTCCCCAAGACTGCGTCACAGCAGCCCGTGTGCTGCTACCCGCCCTGGGGGTCTCCGTTCATTCATCCACTCGGGTGAACGGGTGGCGGCCCGGACCGCGACTCGGCCACGATGCCCTGATGCAGGATGACGAACCGCTGGAGGAGTGGGCTCGCCGGCGCGATGCACGCCAGGCCGCCTCGAAGGGCAGGCGGCGCGCGGTGCCGCTCGGTGACGGCCCTCATCGTGGGGCCCACGTGGACCCCGACGCCCCGAGAGCGATCGAAGAGTGGACCGGCACCGAGTGGATGGTCGTCGGCGTCGTCGAGGACTTGGCCGCCGCGAAAGCCCTGTTGTATCCGCCGCCGCCCGTGCAGGAGAAGCCCGCCGAGTGGGACCGGCCTGCCATGGGCAAGGGACGCGGCCGGCACCGGAAGCCGTCCTCGGCTGAGGATCGGGACCAGTAGGTCGAGGTGTGTCCCGGCCTCGCGCCCCTCGCTCATCTCGAAGCTGCCTTCGATTCCTCCCCTGACCTCGCTCGGCCGCAGCACCTGACCCTCTGATGCGGATAGCTCCGCGTTACGGTCGAAGCGACCTGCACGGCGCCGTTCCGGCGTTCGAGCCATCGCACCGAGGAGACCGACCGTTGGACACCGCCCCCCTGCCCACCGACGGGGACCTGTTCTGGCAGGAGCGCCGGACCTGCTTCCTGACCACCCTCCGTCCCGACGGCTCCCCGCACACGACCCCGGTCGGCGTCACCTACGACCCTGAGACGCGGATCGCCCGCGTCATCACCGACGGCGGCAACAAGAAGGTCCGCAACGTCCGCGCCGCCCTGGCTTCCGGGGGCGAAGCCCGCGTCAACGTCAGCCAGGCCGAAGGGCGGCGCTGGTCCACCCTCGAAGGCACCGCCGTCATCAAGGACGACCCCGCCGCCGTCGCCGACGCCGAGCGCCGCTACACCGAGCGGTACAAGACCCCGCGCGTGAACCCCAACCGGGTCGTCATCGAGATCACCGTCACCCGCGCCCTGGGACCCACCAAGCCTTCCGGCTGGTGACCCCGTCCGGCGTCGGCGCGGGCGCAATATAGGCGAGGATCCCCGGTTTCCGAAACCGGGGATCCTGCGGAGGATGGACGACACCACCGCCACTCCCCCGCCCCTCCGTCGAAAGGCGCCTCCCCCACCGAGATCCTCGCCCCACCAAGCGCTACGCCGCGGCGTACGACAGCCGGAACAGCTCCAGCGCCCGCTCCACGTCCTTCTCCGAGCGCAGCTGGACCTCCAGGTCGCCTGTGCCGTGATGGCCCAGTCCCGTCACGTCCCGGGTGAAGCCCGGCACGAGTTCCACCGTGGCCGGCGCGACCTTGAGGTACACCAGCAGCTTGTCCTGCCGTCCAGTGACGCAGGCGAAGTTCCGCAGCCGCTGGTAGGCGTCGTACTGCTTGCGCTCGACCTTCGTCACGCCCTCGCCCAGCCCGAGCAGCACCTCGTCGACCACGGCCGCGAGCTCCGCCATGGCGTCGGTCCGCCGGCGCGGTGACGTGCCCCGTCCGCCGCGCAGGCTCTGCCGCCGCGTCCCGCTGCCCTGGGCAGCGACCGACGCGACCGTCTCCAGCGCGATGTGGTGCTCGCCGAGCATGGTGTAGCGCACGAGGTCGATGGACCGCCGGTGCTCGCGCACCGCGTGCAAGTCGTAGCGCGTGAAGCCGCCCGCCACGCAGATCAGCCGGGGCGTGCTCCACAGAACTCCGGCGGCTGCCGCCGGCCCGAGCCGCTCGCGGACCAGGGCCTCGAACTCCTCCCGGTGGTCCATCAGCCAGGCCACGTAGAACAGGCCCTGCGACAGGACACCCGGGTCGGTCGCCCGCTTGTACTCGACGATCACCGGCGAGCCGTTCTCGTCCAGCCCGAGCGAGTCGATGCGCCCGCCGTGGACGGGGCCGGTGCTGTACTCGGTGGCCAGGAAGCGGACCCCGAGCATGGGCTCCATCGCGCTCTCAACGAGCACCTGCACATCGGCCTCAGCCTCAGCCAGCCACGGCGTGACCTCGGTCACGCCGTTTGCCGTGTCGAACAGTTTCAGGTCCAGCCACCCCCACTCAGCGATTGCCGAGCGAGAACGTCGCGGAGGACCAAGATTATTTCCCGAAAGGCACTCCCCGCCCCGCCGGACAGGACTAGACTGGCATGTGACCTAAAAGGGACATCTAGACCCCTTGGGACATGCTTGGGACCGCGCCTCTAACGGGCTTTCAGATAGGCCGCTGACCTGCGGGAAACGCGAAAAAGAGCGACGGCCTCCGGAGCCGTGTGCGCAGGTTCGAATCCTGCCGGGGGCACTTCGCAGGAAGTGCCGAAAGACCCCGTGATCAGCAGAAACGCTGAGCGCGGGGTCTTGTTGTATGTGCAGGCATGTGCCGCCCTGAGCCACCGTATGTCGAGGTCTGTGGACGAGGCGTGGACGGGATCTTGAAGCATTGCCGCAGGTGAGGTCCGGGAGGGGACAGCGCTGGCGGCCCGCTGAAGGGTACGGATCACGCCTGGCTCCATGCCTGACGATGGCGAGCCACGCTGTACACCTGCTCGACCTGCTCAGCCGTCAGTGCCCCTGAGAGCGGCGCCAGAGCCGCTACTTGGCGCTCCTGGTAAACTCGGACGTCGAGCTGCGTGGCCACCACCTTGAGATCCGTGACGCCAACGAAGACGAGGACTGGCTCGACCGGTACGGGAAAGCCGCAGTAGTGCTCAAGCACCCTGACTACGCGCTTGGCCTCAGCCCGGCTCTTGCGGACATAAGGCGCCGGCTTTCCGTGATTGACCCTCACTGCATCGTCGCCGACCCACACGGTCTTGTTGTGGTGGTGCTTCGTATTGATGCTGAACACTCCTCCAGGCCCGATCAGTAAGTGATCGACGTCCACGCGGTTGGCCAAGGGGATGGCATGTAGAACCCGCCATCCGTGACGCGTCAAGCGGTTCAGCTCGGCTCCCACCCGCTTCTCCCCCGCCAGTCCCTTCCGCCACGAGTCCCACTCGCTGGGACGCCGCAGGAGCTGTGAGACGACTCGCTCAATGAACCCCGGGCCGGATCTGTCGAGCAGGTCACGGATAGCTTCTCCGGGACGGTTCGTGGACAGGTCGTCGGCCGGCTTCAGAGGCGGCAGCGTAGGGCGATCGTCAGCTGCGGATGCTTCCTGCGATGACACTGACTCGCGGACGTCCTGTAAGTGGTGCGTCAACACGGCGATCACGTCGTCGCGATACTCAGCGGCCAGGACGGTGATGTCCCCCGTCCTCACGTCCGCCCAACCGACCGCAGTGCCATCAGGCAGATTCGCGTACAGGCGATCATGCCCGTACCGCTTCCAGCGCGTGACCTTCAGCTCCATGAGCCCCCCCTCGTCCGCTTCCAGCCCGAAGCATCGCAGCGGAAAGGGCTCAAAACGAGAGAGGCCCCGGACAAGATGCCCGGAGCCTCAAGGGGGTGCAGGGTGCTTACTCGTATTCGCGCAGGAGGTCCTCGATACGCCGGTTGGCGACGTCCTGTCGCCCATCGAGACACTTCGCGTAGCGGGTCAGCAGGACCTCCACGCTGTTGCCGGCGCGCTCGGCCACCTCGGTCGGGTCGACACCGGCATTGAGCCAGGTCGACAGCGCTGAATGCCGAAGGTCGTACGGCCGACTTGCGAGCGGCGAGGCGGCGACGGCCGGCGGAAGCGCGAGGAGCCGGGCTTCCTGCCAGACGCGGTAGTAGGTCGAGGAGGGAACTACCGAGCCCTTCTCGCTGAAGAACAGGCGCCCGTCGTCGGCTGTGCCGAAAGTGCCCAGATGATCACGGAGAACGGCAACCAGATGAGGCGGGATGGGCACACGCCGAACGTCCTCGGTCGGTCGGTTCTTCAGCCCGCGGTTGTCATGGGTCTCCCCCGAATCCGTCCATTGCTTGCCGACTGACGGCCGGGTCCGATGCAGGAGTGCCGAGCCCCAGCCCTGCTCGGGAAGGACGAGGTCCGTCTCGACCAGGCCAACGGCTTCTGCCGGGCGAAGGCCGCCGAAGTACATCGCGGCGAAGAGGCCGACCAGCCGACGCCCGCGAGCCCGCCGGTACCCACCAACGTAGGAAACGGCCGTCAGGAGATTGCGAGCCTGTTCCGGGTTGGCGACGACGCGGGGATCGACCTGGTTGGACACCTTCGGCTTCTGCCAGCGGACAGCCGTGATCGGGTTCTCTCGCAGCTCCCCCAGGTCCACGGCGTAGTTCGCCGCATTCACGAGGGTCCGCCGCTTACGCCGCACGGTTTCCGCAGCAGCTGCGGTCCCGTCGAGCTTGATTTTCAAGGCATCCAGCACCGCACGAGCCGTAGCAGGCTCAGCAAGATCAGCGAGCGGCCGGGACGCCTTGGACACCCAGTGAAGGACATTCATCACCTCGTCCGGCACTTCTCGCTCGGCAGGTCCCGGAAGCACGAAAGCCCAGTTACGCAGCGCTCTACGGATCAACTCATCTGCCGGCCGTCCAGGGCGGTCACCAAGGAGCTCCACAGTGATGCTGGTAAGCGACTCATTTATGCCGTCTCGTGTATTGGGTGCGGCGTGAGGCCACTTCATCGCTAAGGGCTGTCCCGTAACTGGGGCTACGGACAGGCGTCAGGCGCTCGGGTTCCTCCACAGGTGTCGCTCGTCCAGGGTCCCGAACCGCACC